>JBILXQ010000177.1:0-5763 GCA_044378375.1 Planctomycetota bacterium | reverse complement strand
GCATCTCGTGCGGGCAACCGATGTGGCGCGCTTCTATGGCGATGTCGTTGGTGTGTGCGATCTCTCGGTCACCATTCCGCGCGGTACTGTGGGCTTGCTAGGCCCCAACGGAGCCGGCAAGTCGACCTTCTTGAAGCTGTTGGTGGGCGAGTTGAAGCCCTCGCGCGGGCAGATCGAAGTGCTTGGCGAGACGCCGTTTTCCAATCCGCGTTTGCACGCGCGCCTGGGGTTCTGCCCACAGCAAGATGCACTGTGGGAAGAGCTCACAGCGCTGGAGTTCGTGGAGTTCCTGCTGCGCCTTTCTGGCTTCGAGGCTGCGACTGCACGAAGCAAAGGACTGCAGGCCTTGGAGCGCGTGCAGCTTGCCGATGTGGCCCATCGTCGACTGAAGGGCTTCAGCAAAGGCATGCGCCAGCGCACGCGCATTGCCCAAGCTATTGCTCATCAACCCGAGCTGGTGGTGTTGGACGAGCCGTTGACTGGATTGGATCCTCTTGCTCGCCATGCCACGCTCGATCTGTTCCGCAACTTGGGCAACGAGGGCACCAGTGTGGTGTTTTCGACCCATGTGCTGCACGAGGTGGAAGCCTTGACCAAGAACGTGGTCCTGCTCCATCGCGGTCGCTTGCTGGCAGGGGGCGAGATCGCGGGCATCCGCACGCTGCTGGATCGGCACCCCCGCCGTTACACGATCCAAGCGCGCGATCCTAGGCTCTTGGCGCGTGAGCTGGTCAGCTTGGATGGAGTGGAAACTGTCAAGTTCTCTGGCAGCAAGGACACTAGCGTGCTGACCGTGGAAACACGTTTGCCGGATGTGCTGCTACGGGAGCTGCCCGGCATCGCCGCGCGCACACGTGCGGGCATCGGCTCGTTGGAGAGCCGCGATGAAGGCTTGGAAGCCGTCTTTGACTACCTGATGGGAGGCGCCGCGTGATCCCGTTACACACAGCGGCTTGGGTGATTGCCAGTGTGCATCTGGGAACACTGGTGCGCTCGCGTCGTGCGTGGGCCTGTGCTGGCTTGCTGCTCTTGCCGGCCTTGATCGCTTTGATCGTCGCTGGCTCCTACGCCAAGGCGACGCCGTCGGGCCTGACGACCATGCTGGGGTGGAATGCTCTGCTGCAAGTCTCCGTGCCGTTGGTGTCACTCTTGATGGGAGTCGCCGTAGTGGCCGAGGAGGTCGACGACCGCACAATCACCTACCTGTTCCTGCGGCCCATTCCGCGCACGGCGTTGCTGTACGGGCGCTTGGTGACGAGCGTGCTGTGGCTGGCTGTGTGCGCGGCCGTTGCGGTAGCGCTCCTTGTGGCAGCGGCAAGCACCGCGGATGGCTCCGATGCAGGCATCACGAACGGCGTGCGTTTGCCGCTGTTGTTGGCGGCGTGTAGCGGAGTCGCGGTCTACACCGCTGTGTTTGCAGCACTCGGCGTATGGGTGAAGAACGCCATGATCGTGGGCTTGGGCTACACCTTCGCAGTAGAAGGCTTCTTGTCGCAGCTGCCCGGCCGTAACCAGCTGCTCACCTTGCAGCACCACTTGCGCAGCCTGATCGCCGGCACGGGCGATGATGCCTGGCAACGCATTGATGGCTACGGTGCCACCACATGGGAGCCACTGGGCCCCACCGTACTCACACTAGCCTCCATTGTGGTGGTAGCCGTGCTCTTGGGCGCGTGGCGTTTGCAACGACGCCAGTATGAGCTCACCTCCTGAGCAAGCTCACTTCACCGCAAGTTCACTTCACGATGCGACGGTACAGCACGCGCCGCATCGTACGCTCGGTGCCATCTGCTGCCGCGCCCAAGCGCTCTAGCAACATTTCGTTCTCGCTCAGCACCACTAGGCGACTGCGCGAGCGCAAGACGGCGCCGCTTTGGGCATCGACCAACTCCATGACAAAGCGTACGCCGCCCTCGAGCGAACCTTCGCCGCGGGCCACACCGATGCCGGTGGACAAGTCGGTGGCCATCGACCACTGCCATTCGCGCGCGATCTTGTCGTAGGCCACAAAACCTACCGACTCACGCGGTCCACCAGGCAACTGCTGGGTCTCGCGCCACAACAAGTAGCGCCCACCCAAGATCATGCCTAGCTCGGCGGTGCCTTCGAACACATCCAGGCCCGTGCGGCCTTGCTCGTCGATCCCGGCTGAGACGATGCTCCACTGGCCTGCGAGCCGCGCGAGTTGGCGATGCGCCTCGACAGGCTTGCTGGCTTGATCAGAGGCCGCCACGACCGCAGCCAGATCCAGGGCGCGACCGGCTGCAGGCGCCTCAGCGGCCGGTGTGGGTGTCAAGGGCGCTTGACTGGTACAAGCGACAAGCACAAGGGCTACGCACGCCAACTGCTTCACGGACGCACCGCCATTTCAAAGGTGCACGACGGCACCCCCTCTAGGTTGACGAAGGTGGCTGTGTCGAGAGTACCCCACGCGTACCGCACGGCCTGCATGGGCGTGGGCAAAGCGGCGTGCAACGACACTTCATCGCCCAAGATCTCTGCTTCCACGGGCCACCACTTGCCATCGGCAGTACGCCCTTCGAACCCAGCGAGCGGAACCTTCAAGGCCTTCAAGCCTCCCGCGGCATTCGCAAAGCGGATCGCCACGGTGTCCAGCTTGCGCACGCACTCGATTGGTTCAGGGCCGGCACGCATCTGCTGCTGCCAACCGTAGAGATCCACCAAGGCCATACGTCCCAAGCGCTCACCTACCTCAAGTTTGTTCTTGGGATGAATGTCGCGTGGATCACCCAAGTCCAAGGTGGACACCAAGCCCGTGCGCGGCAGTGCCAAGATGGAGCGTTGCGCCTCGCGCAGCGCTCCTGTTTCACCTTTGTCGCCGCCGTAGCCAAACGGCGCAATTTGCACCGCGTAGAAGGCCAGCTCTTTGCCGAAGAGGGTGCGCCAGTCCTGCACGAGCGCAGGGAAGAGCTTGGCGTACTGCGTTGCACGACCACGATTCGATTCGCCTTGGTACCAAATCGCCCCGCGAGGACGCAGCCCGGCCAAGGGCGCAATCATGGCGTTGTACAAGGCGGTCGGTGTCCACGCGCTCGTCACTTGGGGCTCGGGATACACCGGCAAGTCCGCATTGGAAGAGCCAAGCGCCACACGCCAGAAGCCGCCCAGCGGGATCGACTCGCCTGACAAGGTGTGCACCAGGCGGCAGTCGGAGTACTTGCCCGTGATGCCGGCGGCTCCACTGAAGTCCAGCACGCGCACGCTGAGCACAGCCTCTCCAGCTTGTACAGCTTCTGCGGGCACGCTGTAGCGCCGCGCTTCGTTCCAACGACCGGCGCCCATGGTCTCCCCAACGCGCTGGCCGTTCCACCATGTGGTGTCACAGTCATCCACAGCACCAAACTCAATGCGCAACGGCGTTCCCGCCCAAGCAGCCGGAATCGTCACCCTCCGACGCAACCACACGGTTCCATCGTGTGCCCCCCACTGCAGCGGCAACGGCGCTGGCACTTGCACTTCGCGCCACGAGCTGTCGTCAAAGGTACCTGACTGCCAACTTTGCTTGACACCAAGTTCCGCACGGTCAAAAGACGCGCGCCACTCGTCTACCCGGCGTTGCTCGCGCGCCGCATATGCTGCGGCGTCTTTGGCCCGTTCCTGCAACAGGGCTACTTGTTCGACAAACTCACCTGAACCGTGCAACGCCTCCGCGCTCATCCACGACTCAATGGGAGTGCCGCCCCAGTCTGCAGCGATGATGCCGATGGGCACCTGCGTTTCTTCGTGGACCCGTCGGGCGAAGTACCACGCAGTGGCGCTGAAGGTGCGAATGCTCTCGGGAGTGGCGCTGCTCCATGTGCCCTTGACATTGCGCAGGGGGGCATCGGCCACAGCGTTATCGACGGTGTACACGCGCACCAGCGGTGAGGAGGCGCGTGTCAGTTCTTCCTCCCAGTTCGTGACACCGCTGTACCCGTCGTGGAGGTACCCCACGGGCATCTCCATGTTGGACTGCCCCGAGGCGATCCACACATCGCCAAGGTACACATCAGAAAGCATGTACTCGTTGGTGCTGCCACGCACGACCAGCTCGTGCGGACCTTCTCCCGCGGCCCAATCGGTACGCAGTTCCAAGGCAAAGCGACCGTCAGGAGTACCTGTCACCTGAGCTGCGTCGCCCCAACTGGCTTTGATAAAGACGACTTCCTGTGGACTACACGTCCCCGTCAACACCACGGTGGCGTCGCGTTGCACCACCATGCCGCTGCGCCACATGGCATCCAAGGCAACTTCTGCATGGACAGAGCCCATAAGGCTCACCACAGTTACAAGTGTAGGCAGTGTTCTCACGCAGGCGAGGCTACCGCATGCACGCGTGAGCCGTCCAATCGATAGACGCGAACCGCGGTGTCTTGCTCGACCGCAGACCGCTCTGCGGGACTCAAGCCGGTCAAGCGCGAGCGCGCGTGGGCCCAGACGCCCTCATAGGGCTCGGCCAAGAGACACACGGGCCAATCGCTGCCTAGCATCAAGCGCTGTGGTCCAAAGCACTCGAGGGCGTGATCGATCGCCTCCGCAACGCGCGCACGTGACCACGCAGGAAGCGTATCTTCCGTCACTAAGCCAGAGAGTTTGGCATACACATTCGGGCGCTGAGCTAACTGGCGCAGCAGGCTCTTCCATGGCTCCCAGTCAGCGGTGCGCAGTTGGGGCTTACCCAAGTGATCGAGAACGAAGACTTGATTGGGGAATCGATCCACAAAGCGCAGTGCTTGTGGCATTTGACGTGCGTAGACGAGCAAGTCGTACACCAGCTGATGCTTGGCTAGGCAGGCAATGCCGCGTCCAAAGTCAGCGCCGAGTAGAAAGTCCTCATCGGGCTCGTCTTGGACGATGTGCCGCACGCCACACACCAACGGCGATAGGGCAAGTACGTCTAGCTGTTGCGTCACCGAAGGCGAGCGCAAGTCCACCCACCCCACGACACCGCGAATCAACGTTGTTTGTGCAGCACAGGCCAGAAGGTAGTCATTCTCAGCCAAGGTCTGCGCAGCCTGCACCGCGACCACGCCCTCCACACCCGCGCCTGCGCATACATGAGCTAGATCGTGAGGCTCGAAGTGGCGCCGCAGCACCTGCATGTGCGCATCAATCCACCCGTGAGTTTGAGGGGAGTAGCGCCACAGATGAATGTGCGCGTCGATCATCCGATGCGACAGCGGTCGATCGTCTGCTTGGTCAGCTTGAGGCCTACGCCAGGCTCCTGCGGCAGAGGGTAATGACCATCCACCACCTTGATCGGTTCTTCCCAGATGTCTTGGATGGACTCATAACAGTTCTCCACCAAGATGGCGTTGGGCGTGGCAGCCGCAAGCTGCACATGCAGCTTCTGCTGTACGTTGGTGTGTGGCACCACCGGCACACCATTGCAATCGGCTAGAGCCGCCACCTGCAGCCATTCGTCGATACCGGCCAGTTTGGTGGCATCGGCTTGCACAATGCGCGCACCACGCGACTCGATGTAGTCACGGAAGGCTTCCTTTGTGTAGATCGTCTCTCCCACCGCCACGGGCGTGGTGATCGACCGAGCCAATTCCGCGTGAGCCTTCACATCTTCCGGCCACATGGGCTCTTCCAACCAGTAGACATCATGCTCGGCCAAGCGTGAGCCCCACTGGATCGCCGTAGGCAGACGCCAAGCGCAATTGACATCGGTCATGATGTCGATTTTCGGGCCGACACTCTTACGCACAGCAGCGATGCGCGCCAAGTCTTCACGGGGATCCGGGCGACCAAGTTTGA
>JBILXQ010000003.1:0-21112 GCA_044378375.1 Planctomycetota bacterium | reverse complement strand
AAGTCCGCTTGACGGATCCACTCACCGGCCTTGGGGGCGCGACCCTCCGGCCACCACACGGCCTTGGCGGCAGCGTTGAGCTTGTCAACTGTACTTGACGCAGCCAAGTCACGCGCCAGATCCTCATCGACCGCAAAGCCCTCGCGGGCCAGGCGCACCGCAGGCGCGGCGAGTTCCTCGAAGCTGAACCGGCCGCTGCCGCGACGTTCCCACAGCAGGTACAGACCTGCCGGAGAACCCGGCACGCCTACAGCGGAAGGACCGCGATTGCCGCGCTCGGGGACAAAAGCACCTGACGCGTCGAGGTACAACTCGGGCTTGGCCGCGCGCGGCGCTGTCTCGCGAAAGTCGAGGAACTCCGCCGCGCCTTCGTGATCGGCCCACAATGCAAAACCGCCCCCGCCCAGATTGCCGGCGCGCGGCAACACCACGGCCAAGGCGAGCGCCGTGGCCACCGCAGCATCCGCCGCGTTGCCACCGCGCTGCAACACCTCGAGGCCCACCTGCGTAGCGAGCGGATGTTCGCTGACAACTGCAGAGCCCTGTGGCGTGGGACGCCGCAGCGGGAGACCACTGGGGTGGGTGCGACACGCGGCCAGCAGGCCGACTAGGCA
Source organism: Planctomycetota bacterium (assembly GCA_044378375.1). GTDB lineage: Bacteria > Planctomycetota > UBA1135 > UBA1135 > SXXH01. The sequence goes on along the minus strand of JBILXQ010000003.1, from coordinate 20,498 downwards.
CGCAAGCAGCAGTCGTCCGATCACGCCTTCTTGCCGTCCGTCAACTCTTCCACGCTCACGCCGCGCTCCTTCAGGTACGCGATCGATTGCTGGATCGCCTGCTCGTCCCCTTCGATCTCGACGGCCACGAGAGCCATCGACTCGGTGATGCTGGCGGCACGAATGTTCGGCACGACCCCGAACTTGTCACCGAGCGTGTGGCTGATGATCGGCTCGGAGATCAGTTCCTGCGGGAAGGTGCAGAAGTACTTGTGCAATGCCATGGTGATCTCGATCAGGGCTTGGTGGGGTCGCTATGCGCCGGCGCGGCGCGCGTGTCGAGCCACCAAGCGGCGCAGAATGTAAGCACAAAAGCGCTCAAGGGAGCAAGCACTCCGTCGCTCCATGCGCTCCAACCCAGAGGAAGATCCGCGGTGGCAGCTGATTCATACAGCAACGGATGCCGCAACACATCCACCCCGCCGGCGGCAAGAGCCGCTACCAAGGGTGAGACCTGAAGCGAGAACTCCGCCCATGCGAGCGGCAAAGGCACGCCTGCCCACAAGCCTGCGCACGGCGCAAGGGCCAGTACCACCGTCGCGCAGTACAGCCACAGGCTACGGGCCATGGTGCCGCCCGCGATGTAGCCCAGCGTGTAGAGCGCGCCCACGATGCACCATGCACCGAGCGGGCTGGCTAGTCCCCGTGTGCTGACGAAGGCCAACAGAAAGCCCCACGCACCCAAGACCGCGACACCATGCGGCAAGTAGCGCAGCCCTGCACCACGCGCGAGCGAACCGCAGGCAGCCGCCACCATCGCGAGCCAACCAATCAAAGCGTGCGTATCGGCCCCGCGCGCACCCGGCAGCAAGCCAGGCACGCCAGTAAGGGCAATCAGCAGCACAGTCAGGAGCTTGGTCACGCGCTCGATGAGTAGCCTCGTTACGGGCAGAAGCGCACGCGCAAGCCGTTCGACAAGTTGTAGCCGGCACCGCCACCTGCAGGGTTGCGGTACCACAACTGGAAGCGCCACGTTGAACCCGGGACCAACACGCCGGCGGCGGGCGCGGCCGTAAAGTTAACTTGACGGACCATCACGCCCAGTGCATCCGCGGCTTGCACCCCGAAACGGGACACGGAGCCTGAAACACAGCGATAGCCGTTCCCGAACGGTTGTTGCACCTCGTTCGCGCCAAAGTAGTACAAACCAGCCGCATTAGGCGGTACACCATCCGCATACAGCGTGAAGTTCGAGCTGCTGATGCTGGTCGTGCCCACACCGCTGATCAACGCGCCCGCCCCCACCGAGTTGGGACTGCTCAAGCAGTACGGCGTGGCAAAGCACTCGCATTCATCGGGAATCTGATTGGTGTTGCCGTCCGCCGCGCCGTTGGCGATGTCCGTGGTGTCGGCCACACCGTTGCCATTGCAATCCACCACCGGCACGCGCAGATCCACGTACACCGCGCGGTGATCGCTAGCCGCAGCGCTGCATGCGGAAACCCCGCCAGCAAAGCCTTGCACCTCCAGCGGCTGAGAAGCTGTCGTGTTGCTGCCGCTGATGAAGATGCCTTGGTTGCGCAAGGTGGCAATCGAGTCCTGCCACACGATGTAGTCGAGCTTGGCGCCGCTTTGGTAGCTGGCATCGGAGCCCGTGGACCAATGCAAGGCACCATCGAGGCGCGCATCGCTGCCATCGCGGTCAGCACCATCGCTGGTGCCACCTGCGGTTTGTGCTTGGTGCAACCAATCCGCAGGTCCACGCGCAGCACCGTTGCCGAGCTCGTCTTCATTCCAGTCACCGCACAGCACCACCGGCGTGGTCGCGGGCAGCACACTCGTAGCCGCAGGCGTATCCGCAATGCGCGCCAGCGGATCGACCGTCGTGGTGCCTCCGCCGTTGTAGAAGTAGCGCACAAAGTACGACACATTCTGCGCAGCTGTGACGCGCTGCAGATTGTCGGCCGTCGTCGAACCGGCCTTCAAGTGCGCGCCGCCCACCACGAGATTACCCGCGTAAGTGGCACCAGGCAGATCCAGCTCCGCGAACTGGAAGCCTCGGATGCCCCCATCTCCACCGGGCGCCCACTGGCTGGCAGACACGGTAGGAATGTCGTTGTAGGTGCTGCGCGTATCGCCATTCAGATCGGCGAACGGAAAGCGAGAGAGAATGACATTGCGATTGAAGCCGTCATTCTCGCTGGTCACAAACACATGCGGCAGGTCAAAGCCCGGTGCGTACTTCTTGACCCACGCGCCCACGGCCACATTGCCATTGAAGCTATCTGTGCCGCCATTCACGAACAGGTTGGTCACCGTGGTCAGAGTGGCCACGGAATCCACTCCCGAACCCGTGCCATTGCCGGAGTTGTCACCGCACTCTTGCAGCACCAACACATCCGGCTTGAGCGCTGCCACGATGCGCGCCAACGCACACCAGTTGTTGTTGCCCTCGGCCTTGGTGTTCGTGCTGCACAGGCCGTCCTGCACATTCCACGTGACCACGCGCACATCAGCAGGGTCCGTCTTCCCCCACTGCCCCGCAGCAGGGTTGTGCTGAGGCGAAACCGGTAAGGCCGCGAAAACTAGGGCGAGTTGGAGCAGCATAGGAGTTCAGCCGAATTGGATGCCTTGGGCCAACGGCAGAGCCGTCGACCAGTTGACGGTGTTCGTCTGGCGGCGCATGTAAGCCTTCCAGCTATCGCTGCCCGACTCGCGTCCGCCGCCGGTTTCTTTCTCGCCACCGAAAGCGCCGCCGATCTCGGCGCCGCTGGTGCCGATGTTCACATTGGCAATGCCGCAGTCGGAGCCCGTGGCCGCCAAGAAACGCTCGGCGTAGCGCACATTCATGGTGAAGATGGCCGAGGACAAGCCTTGCGGCACGGCGTTGTGCAACTCGATCGCATGTTCAAGATTTTTGACACGGATCACATACAGGATCGGTGCGAAGGTCTCGTGCTGCACGCAATCCCAATGATTCTCGGCACGCACGATCGCGGGCGACACATAGTGACCACCATTGAGCTTGCCCGTCTGCTTGACACGAGTACCGCCGCACAAGATCTTGCCACCGCTTTGCTTGGCGGACTCGAGAGCCGCCATCATCGCGTTCACAGCAGCCTCATCAATCAGCGGACCGCACAGCGTGCCCTTCTTCAACGGGTCGCCGATGGGGATGGTGGCATAGGCCTTGATGAGGCGCTTCTCCACCTCGTCCGCAATGGACTCGTGCACCAACAAGCGCCGTGTCGTGGTGCAACGCTGACCCGCCGTGCCGACGGCACCAAACAGAATCGCCGGCAAAGCCAACGACAAGTCGGCGTCTTCCATGACCACAAGCGCGTTGTTGCCACCGCACTCGAGAATGGCTTTGGCGTAGCGCGTGGCGAGCTTGGCGCCCACGTGACGCCCCACCTCGGACGAACCGGTGAAGGACACCAGCGGCACACGCTTGTCCTCGACGAGACGCGTGCCCACCTCTTCGTTGCCACCGATCACGAGGCCCAACAGCGCACCGAAGCCATGCGCCTCCAACACGGGACGACAGACATTGGTCATGGCGATGGCGGTCAGCGGCGCCTTCGGGCTCGGCTTCCACACGCACGCATCCCCGCAGGTCAAAGCCAGCATCGAGTTCCAAGCCCACACGGCAGCAGGGAAGTTGAAGGCCGAGATGATTCCCACCACGCCCAACGGGTGCCACTGCTCGCGCATGGCATGGCCGGGGCGCTCGGAGTGCATCGACAAGCCGTACAGCATGCGCGATTGCCCCACGCAGAAGTCGGCGATGTCGATCGCCTCCTGCACTTCGCCCAAGCCCTCTTGGTGGATCTTGCCGACTTCCAGCGTGACGAGCGCGCCGAGCGCGTCCTTGTGCTCACGCAGCGCATTGCCCAATTGGCGCACGATCTCGCCACGCTTGGGGGCAGGCACTTCGCGCCAACGCAGATACGCTTCGTGCGCTGCTCGCACGACGGCTTCGTATTCCTTGGCCGTCGCTTGCTTGACCGTGCCGAGGATCTCACCTGTGGCCGGATTACGGCTCTCCAGCACAGGCCCGGTGGTCTTGAGCCACTTCCCTGCGTAGGCGCCTGAATGTTCCTTGCCGATGCCGAGTGCTTTGAGGATGTCTGCCATAGCAGACAGCTAGTCTAACTCAGGACTTCCACGGCTGCCCGTTCGAAGTCAGAAGCGACCAGCAGCGGCTCGGCACGCAGCCCCGAAAGCGCCGCGGCCCAGCGATCAGGCAGCACCAAGAGCCGCGTGTTGTAGGCCGTGGCGATGTCGTTGTAGTAGCTCCGCGCCAAGGCGATGCGTTGCTCGGTGCTGGAGAGCTCGCGTTGCAGCTCAAGGAAGCCCTCCTGCGCCACCAAACGGGGGTAGTGCTCCCGCAGAGCCACCAAACGCGGAGCCATCCCCGCAAGGCCTTCGGCACTGGCACTGCGCGCTTCGATCGCTGCTTGGGCACGCAGCGCCGCCAAGGTCTCCTGAACCTCTTGTTCATGCGCCGCGAGTCCCTGCACCACGGCCACAAGCTGTGTCAAAAGATCATGACGGCGCTTGAGCTGCACTTCGAGGTTGGCCCAACCTTGGCGCACACGCTGGCGCAGGCCGACGATGGAGTTGTGCACCATCCACACCCAACCGCCGGCGAGCAGACCGAGGTACACAGCACTCCAACCCAAGTACCACTGCCAGCGCTGCGTGTCAGGCCAGCCTTGGTCGTGTTCGTAGATGGCCCAACCACCCAGCAGCAAGGCCAAGCCAAACAAGACCCACAACCAATACCCCCATGCATAGCCGCGGCTGATGGCCGACTCGTCCCGCACCGAGATCAGGTACAGCTGCGCACGCTTGTCCTCCGCAATCTCTGCCGCCACACGATCGCTGCGCTCGCGCGCACGTCCCATCACATACAGGCGTTGGCCCACGGCAATGGCCGACTCATGAAAGGTGCGCTGGAAGGTCGAGTTGGGCACCGCACCACCAGGGCCTTTGCCAAAGTACATGGGGTGGCCCACACCGCAGGTCACGGACAACACTGTTGCGGCTTCTACATCCGCTCCTGCAGGGCGCACCAAGACCGCGCCTGTGTCATCGCGCAGATTGAACGGCTGTTGCTCACCACCGCTAGCTACGGTGATGGTGCCCGACTCGACGCGCGTGCGCGTGCGCACATTGCCCTTCTCGTCGGTGTAGGTCTCGTGGACGATGCGGCGCCAATGCTCGTCCACGCTCCAGCTGTACCAGACACACGCTTTGCCAGCGAGGTACGACGTGAGCGGCTCGGAACTCTCGGCGCGGCCCTTCAACTCGACATCACCGACGAACACACCGTGCGTCTTGGAAGTCGGCGTGTCGTCAATCGTGCGTCGACGACGCCCCGCGCGCAAACCAGCGTACACGCAGGCGAGGCCCAAGATCCCGCCCGCCACGGGCGCCCACAGCAGCTCGCTTGCCAACCTAGAACGACACCTTGGGAGCTTCGCGCTCGGCTGCAGGTGTTTCAAACAACGGCTCGGCTGTGAAGCCAAACATGCCGGCTAGCAGCACTGCGGGGAAGACATGAATCGCCGTGTTGTAGCTCGTCGCAGCATCGTTGTAGCCTTGACGCGAGTACGCGATCTTGTCCTCGGTCTGTGTCAATTCTCCTTGCAGCTGCAAGAAGTTCGTGTTGGCCTTCAACTCGGGGTAGCTCTCCGCCACCATCAACAAGCGCCCCAGAGCTTGCGTCAGCTCGCCCTCGGCCCTGAGCTTGTCGGTCGTGGTCGTGGCGCCGGTCGCGCGGGCACGCGCATTGACGACACGCTCCAGCGTGTCCTTCTCATGCGAGGCATAGCCCTTGACCGTGTTGACCAGATTGGGAATCAGGTCATGGCGGCGCTTGAGCTGCACATCGATGTTGGCAAAGGCGTTCTTGACCGCCTGGCGCAAGCGCACAAGGCCGTTGTAAAGCCCCATCAGCCATAGGCCGACGAGCAGCAAGCCGCCCAGGAGGACAAACAGAGCAATCAGGAGAGGTCCCATGGCCAGACAATACGCAACAAGGGCGGTTAGATTCACCTCCTCGTTCCAACGGACGGCAAAGCAGGCTATCTTCTCTGCCCGCTATGGCAGACCGGATCATCTTGCAGGTTCAAGACCTGCGCAAGTTCTTTGGACAGAAGGAGGTCCTCAAGGGGATCACTCTGTCGTTCCTCGAAGGCGCCAAGATCGGCATCATCGGCCACAACGGCTCGGGCAAGTCCACCCTGCTCAAGATCCTGGCCGGTGCCGACAAGAACTTTGAGGGCACCGTCAAGCCGATCGGCTCGCTCTCGATTGGCTACCTCGCCCAAGAACCGCCGCTCAACGATGCGCTCGATGTGCTTGGGAACTTGCGCGAAGCCTGCAGTCATCTGCTGGCGATCGAGACGCGCTACAACGAGCTCGCCGAAGCCGGCGACATGGGCGACGAGTTCGAACGCTTGAGCGAAGAGATGACCGCCAAGGGCATCTGGGATCTCGACGAGCGCCTCGGGCAAGCCGCTGGCGCGCTTGGTTTGCCGGCCATGGATGCCGATGTGAAGAAGCTCTCCGGTGGTGAGCGACGCCGCGTGGCGTTGTGCAAGTTGCTGATGCAGCAGCCCGACATGCTGCTCTTGGACGAACCCACCAACCACCTCGACACCGATGCGGTCGAGTGGCTGGAGAACCATCTCAAGGAGTACGCCGGTGCTGTGATCCTTGTCACGCACGACCGCTACTTCCTCGACAATGTCGCGGGCTGGATGCTCGAGATCGATCGCGGTCTCGGTCGCCCCTACAAGGGCAACTACTCCGAGTACCTCGAGCAAAAGCAGAAGGAACTGGATGTCAAGCGCGGCCAGAACGAGACGCGTGAGAAGGTCATCTCGCGCGAGCTGGAGTGGATGCGCAAGACTCCCAAGGCGCGCACGACGCGCTCGAAGGCGCGTCTCGCCCGTTTCAAGGAGTTGACCGAGCAGAAGGCCGAAGAGGCACTCGACCCGGTCGATCTGCGCATTCCGCCCGGCCCGCGCTTGGGTGACAAGGTGATCGAACTGCGCGATGTGACCAAGGGCTTCGGCGAGCGCGTGCTCATCAACAAGCTCACCTTCGAAGTTCCGCCTGGTGGCGTGCTCGGCATCATCGGCCCGAACGGTCGCGGCAAGACGACCTTGCTGAAGATGATCACGGGGCGCGAGAAGCCTGATGATGGCACGATCACCATCGGTGCCACCGTCAAGATGGTGTGGCTGGATCAAAGCCGCACGATCCTCGATGACGACAAGTCGGTCTACGACAACATCTGCGAAGGCAACCCGCAGATCCCCTTCGGCAACAAGGTGCTCGACGGTCGTGCGTACTGCGCGCGCTTCAACTTCAAGGGCGAGGACCAGCAAAAGCTCTTGTCCGAATGCTCGGGTGGTATGCGCAACCGCGTGCTGTTGGCCAAGATGTTGCGCGAACCGGCCAACGTATTGCTGTTGGACGAACCGACCAACGACCTCGACCTCGAGACCTTGCGTGTCTTGGAAGAGGCGATCCAGGAGTACACGGGCTCGGCCATCGTCGTGACGCACGACCGCTTCTTCCTGAACCGCGTGGCGACGCACATCCTGTGCTTCGACGATGTGGAGGATCGCGTGGTGTTCTTCGGCGGTGACTACGAAGAGTTCCACGACTGGATCGTCAAGGACCGCGAGAAGCGTGGTGTGCCGCCGCGCTCGCGCGCCGGTCGCTACCGTCAGTTGCTGCGGACCTAAGGGCGGTGACGGACCAGCTGTTGTCGCTGTCGGAACTGCGCGCTAGCGGCGATCTCGCCATGGCGCGCAGTGTGCTGCTCCAGCACCCGCCTAGCTCGGAGCGCACACGCATGCTGGCGTGGATCGAACGCTTTCCGACCACGGCACACCTGCGTGCCAATCTGGAAGGTCACTTGACCGCCTCAGCTTTGGTGGTCGATGGCGCGCGCGAACGCGTGCTGCTGACGCACCACAAGAAGCTGCAGCGCTGGCTGCAGCTGGGTGGCCACTGCGATGGCGAAGCGAACTTGGTGCGTACGGCTCTGCTCGAAGCGTGCGAAGAGTCGGGCATCGGCGACCTACGCATCGATCCGCGACCTTTGGACTTGGACATTCACCGCATTCCGGCCCGCCCTTCGGAACCTGCGCATGACCATCTGGATACGCGTTTCGTGGTCTATGCACCGCACGGTGCAGTGGAAGTGCTGTCGGAAGAATCTCTAGAGTTGCGCTGGTTTACCTTCGCCGAGCTGGCACAGTTGGAGACCGACGATTCGGTGCGCCGCTTGGTGCGCATGTGGCAGGAACGACACGCGTAAAGAACTCTGCATACTGAGCTCTGGACTTTGAATCCCAGACTTGGCATGGTCTCTCCCCAAGATCTCGGAACGCACTCCGGAATCTCAACCGCAAATCGAAAGAGTCAAACTATGAAGAAGACCCTCGCTACGCTGGCGCTCGCCGCCTGCGCGTTCCTCCCCGGCTGCTACGGCCCGAACAACGCTTGGAACAACCTGCACGACTGGAACGGCAAGGTGACCGAGTCCAAGTGGGGCAACGAAGCCGTGTTCCTCGCCTTGAACATCATCCCGGTGTACGGCCTCTGCTACCTGGGCGACATCCTGATCTTCAACTCGATGGAATTCTGGGGCATGAAGAACCCCATCGAAGCCAAGAAGTGAAGCTAGCTGGCTAGCCAGCTAAGCCGCGAGGCGCAGCATCTGCTGCGCCTCGCGTGTTTTTGGGAGCACCAAACTGCGGTCTCTTTAGCCGCGCAGCACAGGCGGCGGCACCACCAAGGTGCGCGGGTCGCTGTTGGCGATTTCGCCTACGCCGACCCCGGTCACTTCACCAGGCTCGCGCGGGCGTGCCGGCGGGATGGTCGAGCCGTTCTTCGTTTCGTCGAGCGACTTGTCGCTGAACTCGATGGTGGCGAGATTCCACACATCGCGGGCTTCGCTGCTAAGGCCGGGCACAACCAAACGGAACGGGCCACCGTCAGCGGCTGTCAACGGCTCATCGCCGCGGGCGTAGCACACAATCGCCAGAGCCTCGACCTCACGCCGCCACACCGAGCTCTTGAAGCCCTCGTGGTTGGTGATGTTCAAGTAAGACGCCTCTTGGTGCATCCCGATCAGTTCCATCAACGCACGCACGCGCACGCCGCGGATGGTCGCGCCACCGAAGGTCTTGGCGACCGCCGCGTAGGCGCCGACATTCTTCACTTGGTAGCGCGCGTCCAGCTCGCACAGATCGCGGAAGACCAGCCCGAAGTTCGGGCGCTCCACGATGCCTCCGAGGGAGAGGCGACCAGGGTTGGCTTGGCAATGGCGGTAGGGTCGGTTGATCCAGAACATGGCGTTGGGACCCGGCAGTCTAACGGCTGCGGGGGTGGATATGGTAGAGACCCCCATCTATGCGCGCACTCAAGCTGCTGATCTTCGGCTTCGGCCTGCTGTTCCTGTTGATGGTCGTGGTCGGCGTCTTCATGCCCCGCCGCTGGGAAGCGTCTGCCACACGCGACCTCGCCGCAGCACCGGAGCGAGTGCAGGCGGTGCTCGAGGATCCCACTCGTTGGGGTGCCTGGATGCCATGGAGCTCGGCGAAGGACCCCTCCCTCGTCGTCAGCTACGCGGGCCCCACCACCGGCAAGGGCTCGCAACTCACTTTCGCCGGCGACCTGCTCGGCAAAGGCAGCTTGACCATCGTGGAGACGCGCCCGGCAGGCGGGATCGACTACGAATTGCGCTTCCAAGGCGTGGACCAACCCACGCGCGGTTCCATCCGTTTGGAGCCCAGCGCGCTCGGCTCACGCGCCACATGGACCGATGGTGGCGAGTTGGGGTTCGACCCCATCCCTCGCCTCTTTGCAGGTCTGTTTGAGGCCAAGCTCGCGCAGGACTTCCAAGAAGCACTCGGCAAGTTGGAAGCCACTGCTCGGTAAAGTTATGCGCGGTGAAGTTGTGCGCTCAGGCTTGCGATTTCTGCGGTGCTTTGCGCAACAGCGACAGCAACACGCCGCCCACCAAAATCGAGACCACGATGCCTAGCGACAGCCCGATCGGGATGTGCAGATCCCAGGCCATCAAGATCAGTTTGGCGCCCACGAACAGCAACACCAACACCAAGGCGTACTTGAGCAACGCGAAGCGATCGGCCGCCCCTTCCAGCAAGAAGTACAGCGAACGCAGCCCCAAAATCGCGAAGACGTTGCTGGTCCACACGATGAACGGATCTTGTGTCACCGCGAAGATGGCGGGAATGGAATCCACGGCGAAGATCACATCCGCAGTCTCGATGCACAGCAGCACCAGAAACAGCGGGGTCGCCAGCCAACGGCCGTTCTCTTTGACGAAGAACTTCTCGCCGCGGTAGTCAGAAGTCGCGGGAATGAAGCGCCGCGTGAGGCGGAAGAGTGCGTTGTTCTCAGGTGATTCTGCTTCGCCGCTGGCGCGCAGCAGTTTGATGGCCGTGATGACCAACAGGGCGCCGAAGACGGGCAGACTCCACGCGAAGTTGGAGACCAAGGCCGAGCCGAGGCCGACAAAGATGCCGCGCAGCACGAGCGCGCCGATCACGCCCCACACCAACACGCGGTGGCGCAACTCTTTGGGCACCGCAAAGGCGCCAAAGACCGCCACGAACACGAAGATGTTGTCGACGGCTAGGGCCTTTTCGATGGCCCAACCGGCGAAGAACTGCAGACCGATCTCGGAGCCTTGCTCGGACCACACCCACGCGCCAAACAAGGCTGCGAGCCCGGCCCACACAACGCTCCAGACGGCAGCCTCCGTCATCGAGACCGCGTGCGCCTTGCGGTGGAAAACAAAGAGGTCGAGTACGACCATCACCAAGACGCCCAGCGCAAAGAGCGCCCAAATCCACGGGGACGAAGTGTCGATCAGGGCGAGTGCGGCCGAGTGCATGGGCTGTATGTTCGGTCCACGCTTTACTTCGTTCAAGACGAATCTAGCTTGCTTAACGTTCGTTTCTGTCGAATTATGCAAGCGTGACCCAGCACCTCGACCACCAGCGGCTCGTCTACCTCAACGCCGTGATCGAGCACGGAGGCGTGCTCAAGGCGGCGCGCCACCTGAGCGTCGCGGCCTCCACCATCAGCCAGCAGCTGCGCGTCTTGCAGCGCGAGTCGGGGCTGGAGCTCTTCCAGCGCGATGGTCGCAAGCTGCGCCCAACGCCAGCAGCCGAGGCATTGGCGCGCACCCTGTCCAGTTGGACGCAACTGCAACGCGAGGCCCTTGAGCGCGCGCGCGGCGTCGTAGCCGGAACCTTGCGCGTGGGAGTCGTCGAATCGCTGCCGAAAACACTAGCCCGCCGCTTCCTGACGCCCGTCCTCGAACTGCAGCCGCGCACCCTGCTCGAAGTGCGCGAAGACCGCATCGAACACTTGAGCGAAGCGCTCGCCGCGCAGCAGCTGGATTGCGTCCTGTCCGACACACCAGGCCCGCAAGGCTTGTCGGCGCGGCTACACCACCGCCTCTTGGCCGAAGGCGGTGTAGCGCTCTACGCAGCTGGAGAGCTTTGGGACCGCGTGCGCTCTGGCTTGCCGCGGCACTTGGATGGCGCGCCCTTCTTGTTGCCGCCAGAGCGCACGCCTTTGCGGCGTAGCCTCGAGGAATGGTTGGCGCGCAACAATGTCTCGGTCGATGTCGTGGGCTCGTTCGAAGACCCGGCCCTGATGAAGGCCTTCGGCTGCGAAGGGCGCGGCGTGTTCGCGGCCCCCATGGCGATCGCCGACGAGCTACGGGCTGCCGGTGCCGAGCGGATCCTTCAATTGCCCCACGTGGTCGAGCGCACCTGGGGCATCGTGCGGCGCGATGCCCGCCCCCATCCGGCCAGCGAGGCCCTCTTCGCTGCCAAAGTCGGAAGTTCTTTCCCACCGCTGGGTGACCACTTGGGATCTGGCCCTGCTCGGCCGATGTAGGTAGTCCTGAAGCGTAGCTGGGACTGCCCGTTGGACGGCGCAAGCCTCGATCGGGTATCGTCTTCGGCCCAAACTGCGCGCCCCCACACTGCGGGCGCTCCGTGCAATCCTGAATCCCCTGTCAGCCCCAAGAAGATCCATCGTGCAAGTCACCGTCGAGAAGCTCGGCTCCTGCCAAGCCAAGATCACCTTCGTCGTCCCGAGTCAGGACTACCACGGCGCGGTGCAAGCGCAACTCAAGGAGCGCGCCGCCAGCGCGAACCTCAAGGGCTTCCGCCCCGGCAAAGTGCCGGTGCAGGTCATTGAAAAGCAGTTCGGCCCGCAAGTGCGCAGCGAGACGATCGAGAAGTTCGTCCAGCAAGCCTTCCACGAAGCCGTCCAGCAGCACAGCTTGAAGGTCGTGGGCTTCCAGAAGGTCAATCTCGACGAGTTGGTCAACCTGCCGCACGGCACCGACCTCTCGACAGGCTTTGAAGTCAGCTTGCGCCCCGAGATCACTCTGGGCAGCTACACCGGCCTCGAGGTCACGAACGAACTCACGCCGGTGACGGAACAAGAGATCGAACAAGCGATCCAGAACGTCAAGGTGCAGAACTCGCACCCCGAGGCCGCTGGCGACGAAGGTCTGCCGGAGAATGGCATCGCGTTGGCGAAGATCGAATGGCTCGTGAATGGCGAGACGGTGTTGAACGCCGACGGCCATCGCGTGACACCGGCCCAACCGACGCCGGGCGTGGATGAAGCCGCGTGGAAGGCCGCGATCGTCGGCGCCAAGAACGGGGATGTGCGCGAAGTCGCCATGACCGTGCCCGATACCTTCAACAAGGAAGAACATCGTGGTAAAGCGGGCTTGACACGCGTCAGCATCAAGGAAGCCTACAAGCTCGTGCCGCCGAGCGACGAAGACATCCGCAAGATGGCCAATGTCGACAGCGACGCGGCGCTCAAGGACTTCGTCAAGCAGCAGCTCACGCAGCAAAAAGAGCTGCAAGAGATGAACCGCGTCGAGACGGCTTTGCTGCAGACCTTGATTGAGGCGCACGCCTTCGACCTGCCGCAGATGATGGTCCAAGAGCAAGCGCGCTCGCGCCTGATGCAAATGGAACAACAACTGCGCCAACAGCAAGCGCCCGAAGAAGTCGTGCGCCAGCAAGTCGAAGCGAACCGCGAGGCGTCGCTGAAGGCGGCCGAGCACGGTCTGCGCGCGCTGTTCTTGGTGCAAGCCGTGGGTGAGAAGGAGCAACTGCTCGTCACCAAGGAAGACATGGAAGCCGAACTCCGTTCGATCGCTGCGCGCAACAACGCGAAGCTCGAAGAAGTCGGCAAGTGGTACCAAGAGAACAACGGCTTCGATCAGCTCGCGATCGAGATCCTCGAGCGCAAGGTGCGCAAGTTCCTGCGCGAGAAGGCCACCGTCAAGTCGGCCTGAGGCCGCCAGTACACCGATGCGCTATTCCCACACCAATCCCGCTATGAAGGAGACCGCGATGGACGCTCAAGGTTACATGCCGATTCCGATGGTGATCGAGAAGACCGGCCGCGGCGAGCGCGTGTACGACATCTACTCGCGCCTGCTGGAAGACCGCATCGTGTTCATCGGCACGCCGATCGACGATGCCGTTGCCAACGCGGTCATGGCCCAGCTCCTGTTCCTCGACAAGAGCGGCCCGACGCAGGACATCAAGATGTACATCAACTCGCCGGGTGGCAGCGTCACCGCGGGTCTGGCGATCTACGACACCATGCAACTGATCTCGCCGACGATCCACACCTACTGCCTCGGGCAGGCGGCGTCGATGGGCGCGGTGCTGTTGGCGGGCGGTGCGGCTGGCAAGCGCTTTGCCCTGCCGAACTCGCGCGTCATGATTCACCAGCCGTGGGGCGGCGCTCAAGGCACGGCCCTCGACATGGAGATCCAGGTCAAGGAGATCATGAAGCTGAAGGGCACGCTGGAAGGCATCCTTGCCAAGCACAGCGGCCGCACGGCGAAGGAGGTTGCGAAGGCTTGTGATCGCGACAACTTCATGAGCCCCGAGGAAGCCAAGGCATTTGGTCTGATCGACCAAGTGATCGCCAAGGAACCGGAAGCTCCGAAGACCTGAGCGCACCACGCGCGCGTGGCTGGGCGAGCAGCCGAACATTTTTCCGGGCGTCCGCACTGCGGGCGCCCGTTGTCATTCTAGGCGACGCATTGCCTCCCTTTCGTGCAGGTAAGGTATGCAGCACGCACAGGCGAACAGAGTAGACTTAAGGATATGAGTTCGAGCACCGGACGCGGACGGCATGTGGAGCGCTGCACCTTCTGTGAGAAGCGCCGTCACCATGTGACCTCCTTGATCGCAGGCCCTCCCGGCGTCTACATCTGCAACGAGTGCATCGAGATCTGCAACTCGATCCTGCAGGAAGAGCAACGCCGCAATCCGGATGCTGCCGCGCGCACAGCAGCGACGCCCGCAACGGCCAGCGCCACGCCCAGCCCGACGCTGGGACAACGCCGCGAAGCCGGTTTCTCGCGTCAGTTGCCGACGCCGATTGAGATCGCTCGCAAGCTCGACGAGTTCGTCGTCGGACAGCAACGCGCCAAGAAGGTGCTCTCCGTGGCGGTGTACAACCACTACAACCGCTTGCGCCATCAGGCCACGCACCCCGGCCAATCCGGTGGCGTGGAGATCGAGAAGAGCAACGTCTTGCTCGTAGGCCCCACGGGTTCGGGCAAGACACTTTTGGCGCGCACACTGGCCAAGCTGCTGGATGTCCCCTTCGCCATGGCGGACGCCACGACGCTCACAGAGGCGGGCTACGTGGGCGAAGACGTCGAGAACATCCTGCTCAAGCTGCTGCAGAACTGTGAGTTCGATGTCGAGCGCGCGCAGCAGGGCATCGTCTACATCGACGAGATCGACAAGATTGCACGCACCACCAGCAATGTGTCCATCACACGCGATGTGTCGGGCGAAGGTGTGCAGCAAGCGTTGCTGAAGATCCTCGAAGGCACGGTCGCCAATGTGCCGCCGCAAGGCGGGCGCAAGCATCCGGAACAGGCCTACATCCAGGTCGATACCAGCAACATCCTCTTCATCGTCGGCGGCACCTTCTCGGCGATCGAGGACATCATTGCGCGCCGCGTGGGGCGCGATGCCATCGGCTTCGGTCGTCAACAAGCGGCCCGCGAGTTGGTCGAACGCGCCAAGAAGGCCGGCGCGATGGTGCCGAGCGATGCAGGTGTGCAGAAAGAACGCGCCGCGCGCGACGAGTTCGTGCGCTTCCTGATCCCCAAGGACTTGGTCGAGTTCGGCATGATCCCCGAGTTCGTCGGTCGCTTGCCGGTGATCGCGACGCTCGACACACTCGATCGCGCGGCCTTGGTGCGCATCTTGGAAGAGCCGAAAAACGCGTTGGTGAAGCAGTTCCAGCAGATCTTTGCCATGCAAGGCAAGGAACTGCAGTTCACGCCAGGTGCGTTGGCCGCCATCGCGGATCTCGCTTTGCAGCGTGAGACAGGTGTGCGCGCGTTGCGCTCCATCGTCGAGGACTTGCTCCTCGATGTGCTGTATGAGCTGCCGTCACGGCAGGACACGCAGGTGTTCGTCGTCGATGAAGAGGTGGTGGCCAAGCGCAAGTCGCTGGCCTTGGGCCTCTCGACGGAGAACACGCCTGCGGCCCCGATGGAGGCCGCTGACGATGCGGGTGCCGAAGCCGGTGACGAACCCGAGATGGATGCGGCCTGAGCGGGTCCGTCCCTGAGCAGGCCCATCCAGGTGTAGCGCGCTACTGCAAGGCCTTCGCGCGCTCCAGCAACTCGGGATCGGCTTGTGCATCCCACTTGGCAAGCAACGCCTGCGCTGCCTCGCGGGCGGCGTCAAGTTTGCCTGCAGCGTGCTGCTTTTCGGCCGCCTCGACCTTCTTCAAGTCGCGATGCGCCGCCTTGTAGGCCTTGTTGGCCTGCAACTCGCTCAGCTGGGCATTTGCACGCGCAGCGTTGTCAAGTCCACTGTACTGCTCGACGGCCCGCGTCAGCTCGCGGCCCGCGGCAAGCACGCGACCTTCGGTGCGCAACGCCGCTGCGCGTACGAGCAGCTCAGCACACTCCGCGTCGTACTGTGAGCGCAGTGCTTGCGCTTGCGCCACGGCGGGATGCTCGACCTCCATGCGCCGCAACGGCTCCAATAATGCCAGCGCGGCGCGCACATCACCTTGGGCATGCGCAGCCACCGCTTGCGCAACCGTGGTCTCGCCTTGGCGCAAGACGCTCCACCCACTGGACTCCAACAAGCGCGCCAGCGGCTCATCGAGATAGCTGCCATGCTCTTGTTTCCAATCCGGGTTGCCTTCCCAGACCACGCGCCCGTCCACGCCCAACAACTTGGCGTGCGGCAAGCCCACCTTGGCCACAGCGTAGTCCGTGTAGATGCGATTGCTGGGATCACACACCACGGCGCAAGGCAGCGACTGCGTCGTTGCCCATGCCTCCACCACCTGCGCCTCTTCGTTCGAGACCAGCAAGAAGCCCACGCCTTCCTTGGCGTACTGATCGACCAACTTGCGCACACCGGGCAACAGCGGCACTTGCGCCTCTTGGTAGGTCGTCCAGAAGCACAGCACCGTAGGCCGGAAGCGCAGCGCGTCGAGGTCTTGACCATGCGGTGCCGCGCCGACCACCTTGGTGGTGCCTAGCAAGGGCGGTGCTTCGTCGCGATAACTGGGCTTGCCACCTGCGGCTCGCACCAACGGGGCGACCTGACCCGCGGGCACAGCTGCGGTAACAGGAGCTTCCTTGCGCCGGCCCAGTTGCGTGCGGCGCGGCAATTCAGGCGAGTACTCCAGCATGCGGATGTCGCGGAAGGCGCTTTGCCCGTCGCCCGCAAGCAGCCCGAAGTCACCGGCCAGCTGCGCGCGCGAATCAAAGGTCCAATCCAAGACCTGAACATCATCGACAAAGGCGACCAAGCGCGTGCCGGCCGTCTCGATGCGCAACACATGGCGCGTGCCCTCCCATGCGCGGCGCACACGCAGCAGTGTCTTGCCGTCTGCACCAAACGCGCCCAGGTCGACATAGCCCTCAGGTAGGAGCGCCACGCCGTGGAAGGAGTCATCACGCTTCTTGCCAAAGCACAAGCCCGCGAGCCGCCCACCAGCCAAGTCAATTTCACTTGACAGCGACCAATCGCCCGCCGGCTCTACATCGACGAACAAGCGCCGAAAGGCGAACGAGCTCTGCTTGGGGCCCGCGGCCACCGGCCCGGTCTTCGGTGCGCCGGCGGAATCGGCACCGATGGTGGCGATGATCGCGCCGCCTTGCACCCGGAAGTCCCCTTCTCCTCCGCCGTAGAAGCCCTTGAGCGTGCGCTCATCAAACAAGAGGCGCCATTGCTCCAACGAGACCTTGGACTCATCCGAGATGGCGAAGTACAGCTCACGCGCCTGCGTGTTCGGCGGTGTGGCGGTGGCCGGACCACGCAGGACTTGCAGCGCCGTGCGCGGGAACTGCAGCTTGCGGTACTCCTGCGCGAGCTCAAGCGCCTGCTTGTGGAAGCCCTCGCGCAATTGGGTCAGACGCTTGGCGCTGGTGTCGAGCTTGGCAATGCGCACCATAGCTTCGACACGCTGGGTGCCCACAGCATCGCTCTCACCCGGAGCAGGTGTGGTCGCCGTCAGCCACTGCCGTAGCGTGCCCGCGGCACGATCCGGCTGCTTGGATGCCTCCAACGCCAAGGCCAGCTTCCACAAGGTGCCGGGATGTCCGGGATCGCGCTTGAGGCTGCGTTCGTACAGCTCGATCGCACGCGCCCAAGCACCCAGCTTGGCTTGCGCATCGCCGCGCACTTCATTGCGGCGTGCCAAATCGAGTTCACCCTTGTCGACGGCTTCCAGCTCGAGTACCCAAGCCGTGAAGCGCTGCTCGAACTCTGTGAGGTTGTCGATGCCGGCCACCTTGGGACGCGTGACGAAGTACTCGACAAAGCGTTGCGTGTGCTCCGGCGCGTGGTACTGCTGGAAGTACTCGGGCAACAGGTCGCGGTACAGCAGCGTGCCCTGCTCGTCTTCGGCGTTGTACAGGTAGTACACGATGCCCCAACCCCAGGGGTAGAAACTGCGGTAGTCCGCTACGCGGCCTTCGATGATGGCTGCGAGGTCGTGCTTCTGAGTCTTCAGCTCCTCAAGCAGCGGGTACAAGCGCCCGGGCACGACCAGGTTCCACTCAAGCTTGCCATTCGACAGCAAGCGCGTGCCTTCAAAGAAGCTGGCCATGCCTTCGTTCAGCCAAGCAGGCACCGCTGAGCCACCGGCCAGACTTGTGAACTGATGGCTGGCCTCATGGAACAGCGTGTCAAGCAAACCGGACAAGCCCCCATCACCGCCTCCACGCGGGTCATAAGTGACCACATTCGTGCCATCCCAGTGCCCAGCAGCCCAATCCGTGGGTTGACCGCCCAGGTCCTTGTACTCCTGTGCGTTGCGGAAGATCAGGACATTCGCCACGGGCACAGTGGCGCCCTTCTCCAGCTTGTAGCGGTGGAACTGGCGATAGAAGCCATGCACCTGCTCCATGGCATGCGCGGTGGTCTTGAGCACGCGCCAACCTGCATTGGTGCGCACAACATAGTGCTCGGTGGCCAGCTCCCAGGCCGTATCCCAATCCGCATGCAACGGATCATTCTGTGCCACCCACTCCTCGGTCACACCAGACAAGGGATCGGCGCCACCGGTCTCGTCCTCCACGGCAAGCTCGTTGCCACCCTCCAAACGAATGCGACCGAGTGCCGCCACCAGTTGAGGGTGGTCCGGATCTGTGCCGCGTGCTTCCTTCAGCACCGCTTGCGCACCATGCCAGTTGGCCGCATCCATCTGCTGACCAGCGATCTCCAGCAACTTGGTGACATGGTCGCGCCGCAAGGTGTCCAGCCGCTTGCGCAACGGGTCCGCCGTGCGCACCCACGCTTCCAAGTCCTTGTGGGTGTCAGCCAAGTCGGCCGGACGCTTGTCGAGTCGCTTCCACAACCACAGGAACTCGCCTGCGCGCCACAGGGCTTCATCCGTGCGCGCTGGTTGCGCTTGGCGAGCGAGCTTCGCCAAGCCAGCTAGCGCGCGCAGGTGCTTGGGATCGCGCTCCAGCACGCGCGTCCACGCCGCCCGTGCCTCGTCAGCGCGACCGGAGGCCCAGGCGGCTTCGGCCGTAGCGTGCAGACGCGCGGCCATGTCTGGTTCGGACTGCCAAGCAGACGCAGGGCTGGACCACAGCAACAGACAGGCGAGCAGGCTCAAGTAGCGGCGCATAGCGGCCCTAGGCTACTCGCTTACAACAGCTAGCTGTAGCCTTGAACTAGCTGTAGCCCGACGCCACTGCAGCGCCTAGGATGGTTGCCTCTATGACTTCAGGCCGCCTCTGCATTCATTACCACCGCGACTTTGATGGCGTGGTGTCAGCTGCGGTGTTGGCCAAGGCGCTGCGCGAACGCTGTGGCGAAGACCCGCAATGGCAGAGCGTCAACTACGACCAACGCGACGATTGGCGCAGCTTCCAGGCCGGCCGCCGCTTTGCGATCGTCGACTTTCACTTTCATCCGCGTGCCGAGTGGTGGTTCGACCATCACCCGACCACCTTCCTCGACGACGAGCTGCGCGGTGCTTACGCACCCAACGAGCGCTGGCAATGGGATGAGGCCTCGCCCTCTTGCCCCCCGCTCATCTTGCGCCACATGCGCGACCACCACGGCTTTGTGGTGCCTACGCGTTTTGACGAGATGGCCCACTGGTCGGACCTGATCGATGCGGCGCGCTACACGAGTGTGGATCAAGCTCTCTTCGGCGAAGATCCCGCCCTCCGCATTGCGCGCGCCATGACGGCTGCGCCTTCGGTGGATTGGGTCGACAGTTTGGTTGAAGGCTTGGTGGACAGCGATCTAGCCCGCGTCGCCGATCGCGCGGATGTAGAGAAGAGCTACCAACGCGCGTCACGCAATCGCGACAAAGCCTTGGAGCAGTTCCCGCCTACCGTCAAGTGGAAGCAAGATGGCGTGCTGGTGTACGACGCCTCGAGCAACCAGATCCGTCGCGAGCGCTTCGCGCCGTTCTATCACCATCCGGATGCGCGCTATGCGGTCGGCGTGATCCCCACGCGTGCGGGCTTCCATGTTTCGGCGGGCGAGAATCCGTGGAATCCGCCGGTTCCGGGCGCGCATGTGGGCCAAATCATGGAACGCTATGGTGGCGGTGGGCACAAAGCTGTGGGCGGTGCGAATCCCCACACTTTGGAGGCCACGCGTGCCGTGGCGGAAGAGGTAGGCCACATCCTGCGCCGTGCTCTGCTTGACAAGCGTACTTGACAGCGATGACGGCACCCGAACGCAAAAGCCTCTTGGCCTACGGCCGTGACGAGTGGTCCGCGAAAGTCGCGGAGCTGGGCGGTAAGCCGTTCCACGCCAAGATCGTGCGCGAGCAAGTGCTGGGCAAAGGCGTGCTCGACTACGCCGGTATGACGGCCTTGCCCGCCGGCCTGCGCGAACGCTTGAGTGCCGAGGTACCGTTGTGGTCTGGTGTGGAGGTTGCACGCA
>JBILXQ010000002.1:0-21263 GCA_044378375.1 Planctomycetota bacterium | reverse complement strand
TGATCGCGACCGGCAAACCACGGTCAATCAAAGAGCGACCGGGTGCTTCGCGGTCTTGGCGCAAGTACAGCGGCACCAACGGCGCCAACACTGGCACCACGCCTGCAGCCAAGAGTGCTTCCGCACCGGCATCATCGACGAACTCGAGGTGATCCGCGGACGCCGCGCCCACCTCGGCAGCCAGACGCGCACCACCGGACAACGACAACTGATCCGCGTGCAAGCGCCGCACCAAACCCAGCTCACGTGCCTTCAGCAAGATCCGTCGCCCCGCTTCCACATCGAACACATGGCTCTCGACGAACACATCGACACCCTGAGCCAGACGACTCTCCGCCACAGCAGGGAGCATCTCGTGCACGACAAGGTCCACATACGCGCTCTTGCGCTCGCGATACTCCAACGGATAGTCATGCGCACCCAAGAAGGTGCTCACCAACTCGACAGGTTGACGCTGCTTGGCCTGCGCCAACACGCGCAAGCTCTTCAGCTCATCGTCGAGCGTCAAGCCGTAGCCACTCTTCGCCTCCAAGGTCGTGGTGCCATGCGCGAGGAAACGCTCCAAGCGTTGCTCGAGCAACACCAACAACTGCTCCTCGCTCGCCGCGCGCACACCGCGCACCGACGAGAGGATGCCGCCGCCTTGCTGGGCGATCTCTACATAGGTTGCGCCACGCGTGCGCAACTCGAACTCCTCTTCACGCGTGCCGACGAAGACCGGATGCGAGTGTGCGTCCACGAACCCCGGCACCAGCAAGCCACCGCGCGCATCCAAACGCGCACGCGGTGACCAACGCGACTCAAGGTCCCGCTCGGCCCCCACCTCCGCAATCCGGTCCCCCACGATGGCCACCGCGGCATGGGGCTGCACATGGATGCGGCCCAAAGCGGCACCCCCGCGCGCGCTGGTCCCCAAAGGGGTAGCCAACTCGGCACAGTTGTGGACCAAGAGGTCGCAAGGACGCGGCGCGGATAGGGCTTGAGCCATCGCTAGCCCCGAGGATAGCGCAGGCGCACGCCCGTAGCCTCTGGTAGCTTCAAGGAGGCATGCAGAATCGTTCCGCAGTGCGCCTCGCGTGGTCGGCCGTGTTCGTGGGCTTGTTGGCCTACGCCGCGCTGCAAGAGCACCAGCAGCATGCGCACCACGCGCAGCGCAGCACCGCGGTCGATTGCAACCAAGCGCTGACCGCCCACGGTTTCTGCTTGCGCGAAACGGCCGGGCAACGCGGGATCGACTTCACGCACCGTCTGGCCAGCTTTGACGCCAAGATCCGGCACATCGAGCCCAACACCGCGGGCACCGGCGCTTCCGTCGCGGTCTGTGATGCCAACAGCGACGGTTACGAGGACCTCTACTTCACGAACAGCGCCCAAGGCAGCAGCAACGCGCTCTACATCCAACAGCCCGATGGGTCCTTCCGCGACGAAGCCAACGAGCGCGGACTCGCGTTGCTGTCCGATGCGCGCGGCCCTTGCACCGGCACATGGTGGGCGGATGCGGATGGCGATGGCGATCACGATGTCTTCGTGCTGCGCTACGGTGCCCCGTCGCTCTACCGCAACGATGCTGGCTCCTTTGTCGATGTCACCAACAACGCTGGCTTGCCGCCGCGCATCAACGGCAACGGCGCGTGCTGGTTCGATGCGGATGGTGACGGCTTGCTTGAGCTGTATGTCGGTGGCTACTTCCGCGAGGAACTCGACCTCCAGAACCTCACGACCACGCGCGTCATGCAGGACTCGTTCGAGTTCGCGCTGAATGGCGGGCGCAACTACTTGTTGCGCAACCTGGGTGGCTTGCGCTTCCAAGATGTCACCGCCCAAGCGGGCGTGGACAGCAAGCGCTGGACGCTGGCCGTAGCCGCGGCCGACATGAACGGCGATGGGCGCCAAGACTTGTACTTGGCCAACGACTACGGTCCGGAAGAGCTGTTCCTGAACCGCGGCGAGTGGCGCTTTGAGCGCGCGCAGGGCATCGGTCTCGACGAAAGCAGCAAGAGCGGCATGTGTGTGGCTCTAGGTGACTTCCTCAACGATGGAACGCTGGGGGCCTACATCACGAACATCAGCAAGCAGGGGTACCTGTTCCAAGGCAACAACCTGCGCGTCAACCGCCTGCACAAAGGTGGCCGCATGCAGAACATTGCGGAAGGCGTGGTCTGCGATTGTGGTTGGGCATGGGGAGCACAGTTCGCCGATGTAGACAACGACTTTGACCTAGACCTAGTGGTGTTGAATGGCTTCATCAGCGCCAGCAAAGAGCGCGACTACTGGTTCGGCATGGCAAAGATCGGGGTCGCCACCGGAGGCATCGCCGAAGATGCTGGCTATTGGCCGCCCATCGAGGATCGCAGCCTCTCGGGGTATGAGGTGTCGCGTTTGCTTGTCAACCAAGGCCGCTCGCGCTTCAGCGACATCGCCCCGCAAGTAGGCTTGACAGACGACCTTGATGGACGCGGCGTCGCTCTACTCGACTTGGGGCGCGATGGGGATCTGGATCTAGCCATCGCCAACAACGGGCAACGCGCGCTGCTGTACGAGAATGAGGTAGCTGCCGGTCGTGCGTGGGTGCAGCTACAGCTCATGGGACGCGCGCCCAACACCTATGCAATCGGCGCGCACATCACAGCCCATGCTGGCGGCAAGATCCTGACTCAAGTGATCCAAGCCGGCAGCGGTTTTGCCGCGCAAAACAGCTGGATCGTGCACTTCGGCTTGGGCGAGTCGCAGCTCGATCGCATCGAAATCCGCTGGCCCTCTGGCCGGACGCAAACCCTCACAGGCCTGGCCCTCAACCAACGCCACACCGTGCGCGAAAGCCCCTGAATCCCATGCGTACCTGGCTGAGCAAACTGGATCCACGCTGGTACAGCTCGACACTGCTGACGACCATTCTGGTCGTGGGGCAATGGCGCCACCAGATCCTCGGCGACAGCTACCTGCCGTGGATCATTGCGCTCGGCACTGCCGTGCTGGCCGAAGTCGCCGCGCGCAAAAGCCTCGGGCTGACAGGCATCAACTTCCTGTCGGCTTACATCAGCGGCAACAGCGTCGCCATCCTGCTCAAGCCGCAAGGCGATCTACTCTGGCCGTTCGCCGTGTGCTCCGCACTGTCCATCCTCTCCAAGTACATCCTCGCGTGGCGCGGACGACACTTGTGGAACCCTACGAATCTAGGTGTCTGCGCACTGCTCGCGCTGGCGCCCTCGCAAGTCTCGATGCTCTCGCATCAATGGGGCAATGACCTCGCCTTCGTGGCACTGTTGTGGGTGGTGGGCGCCGCCACCACGGTGCGAGCACGCGTGTGGCACATCTCTCTCGCATGGCTGGCGGCCTTCACCGCCTTCGCAGCCCTACGCGCGCAACTCTTGCCGAACGGTCACTTCGTCAGTGAGTTCATGCCCGTCACGGGTCCGATGTACACGCTGTTCATGTACTTCATGGTGACGGATCCCAAGACGGCTGTCATGACGCGCAACGGCCAGATCTTGGTGGCGGTGCTCGTGGCCGCCGTCGAGTGCGTGATCCGCCTGGCGTGCGAGTTGGATGGGCTGCAAGCGACCAATCCCTTGTGCATCGCGCCGCCGATGTACGCGCTCTTCGTCGTCGGACCGCTGGCCTTGGCGTGGAGCCTGCGCGCTAGCGCTTCTTCGCCACAGCCACCAACGACACACCGTGCCATGGCAGGAAGCGGTCCAACCGCCTGAGCCACCACACGCTCCAATCGAGCGCCTTGAGCTGCACTTTGCCAAAGCGCCGGCGCTTCAACACCCGTCCGTTCCACCACCAACCAGGCGTGGTCGGTCGGTTGAAATCAAACATCGTCTCCAGCTCAAAGCCGGCCTTCGCCAAGGCCTGAGCGAGTGATTCACGGCTGTAGCGACGCTTGTGCTCCAGCACTTCGTCCAGCGTTCCGTACAGATTCTGGTTCTGTGGCACCAGCACCACGGCCTTGCCGCCTTGTTCGAGCGCACGCGCCATGTTCAGCAATGCTTGGTGCTCGTCCTCGACATGTTCGAGCACATTCAAGCACACCACCGTGTCATAGCGGCCTTCCAGCTTGTCAAAATCACTTGACTGCAGCAGGTCGCACTTGTGCACATCCAGATAGGGCCTATCCCTAAAAGTCCCGCGCAAGTAGTCCAGATACAACGGATTGAGATCGGTAGCTGTATAGCGCTCGCGCGGTGTGAAGCGCCGCGTCAAATTCCCTAGACCCGCGCCAATCTCCAGTACTTTAGCCCCCAAATGCGGCCGGATGGCGTCGCCCATCCAGCGATTGAAGCGCGGCGTGCCCGCCAACGACTGCAAGATGTGCGAACCGTGCTCATCATCGGCATAGATGTCGTCGACCAACCACCACTTGACCATCGCGTGCAACGCCAGCACACCGTCAAAGGGCTTGATCTTCTTGCCTTCATCGTAGGTGCGACCGCTGTAGCGAATCGGCACCTCATAGATGCGCGCACCGCGCTTCGAGAGCTTGAACACCAGCTCTGGTTCCAAGCGAAAGTCGCGGCTGCGCAGCGGAATCGACTGCAAAAGGCGCGTGCGCGCCATCTTGTAGCACGTCTCCATGTCCGTCAGGTTCAAGTCGGTCAACGCGCTCGTCAGCAGCGTCAAGAAGCGATTCGCCAAGCTGTGACGCCAATACAACACGCGCCGGTACTCGCCCGACAAGAAGCGCGAACCAAACACCGCATCGGCGCCCTCCTCCACGAACGGCGCCATGAGCTTGGGCAGATCGCGCGGGTCGTATTCCAGATCGGCATCTTGAATGACCGTCAAATCACCGCGCGCATGGCGCACGCCTTCGGCCACCGCTGCACCTTTGCCTTGGTTGCGCGGCAGCTCGATCAGCCGCATACGCTCGGGATGCGCGGCCGCCACGCGCCTCACAATGTCGCGCGATCCATCCGTCGAACCGTCGTCGACGCAAATCAACTCAAGCCACGCAATGCGCGCATCTTGCAGCGCCAACACGCGGCGAATCGACTCCTCCACGAGGTGTCGTTCGTTGTAGACGGGCATGACCACGCTGAGGCTGAGCGCCTGAGGCGCGTGGGCGGAGGAGGTGCGATCCGACGGGGTACGATCCAAGGGGGCTCCGGACCCGGCTCTATCGGCGGGTCGCGCAGTCTAGCTGAAGGGGCCTGTACAATCGCCTTGACAGGGTCTTGCATGCTGACTAGCCTTTCAGAAGTAAGGCTCTTACTTGCGCATTGCGCAGGTAGCAGCTGCTCACCCTCTCTCTGTTTCTTCTAGCCCCACGAACGTACTGAACATGAACTATCAATTCGTACTCCCGATCTCCGCCATCGCCTTTGCCGCGACTCTCAGCTTTGCGGCTCCGCAGTCCACCTCGACTTGTGAATGTTCCGCAGGCATTGGCTCCGTGCAGTTCTCTCCCTACTCTGGGTATGCTCCTGCCAATTGCTATCCCTTGACCATCACGGTCGAACGCATTATCGAAGTAATCGACGATGGTGCCTGCGCAGGTGTCGCCCCCTGCCCGACACAGCCTGAACCCTGCACGTTTGCCTACGATCTAAAGATCACCGGCTCTGCTCCTTGCCGCATCGGAGTGGCCTTGGACGACCGTCTCCTGGGCGCCGGTTGGTTGGGTACGGGAGGTGCGTTCCTGCTCTGCGTCGACGACCAGCCCGCCTGCGGCGAGGGCAGCCTGCTGCAGGCCGTCTACGGATTGAATGCTACGCCGCTGTTCTCGATCCAGCACACCTGCGAAGCGTGCCAGTGAGGCTGACATGACCACCTTACAACGCACACTAATAGGTGCAGGAGTGGTTGCGCTGTTGGTCCTCGGCACGAGGGCGTGGTTCGCCACGCCAAAAGAGGTCTCCAATGCGGCAACTCCCGCTTCGAGCCCCGAGGCAACGCAGACGGTTTCCGCTGCCAACTCTGATCTCGCCAAGCCGATCGAGCCCCCCCGCGAGCCCGAAGTCGAGTCGATCGTGGCACTCGATGACGATGCCCTCTTTGACCAAATCGCCAAGTCCTTCGACCCAGCCAAGGAGCGCTTCTTCAGAGTGTCCAGCCGTACGATGCCAGACTGCTTGAAGCTACTGCAGGATCCGCGCATTAACCCAGACAAGAAGTTCTTGCATGGACAAAAGGCTAGGGATTTCTGCGCCATCCAAGAGCGCTATGCCTTTGAGATCTTGCCGATTTACTGGCGTTACACGGGGCTGCGCGATGAGAGCCTCGACGCGTTGCGCAAGACCGGCAAGTACCTTGATCCGGCACAGGCACAGCTTGCGATGAAGACCCCCGGAGCGGTCGTGAGCGTCACCTCCGTGGCCAATCAGGCAACGGAGGATCCGGCCACCCAAACGATGAGCGAGGAGCGCTATCTCGCCCTCATGCCTGGCGATGTACCCGATCTCGACGCGATGCGTGAGCAGATCGCGGCCCTCTAGGAACAAGCCGCGCTGGAGATGCGCAACGCTCTAGCTGGGTATTGAACTAGCTGGGTATTGAACCTGTGCGCCGGGCGGTGCTTCATCCCGCCCGGCGCACGGCCTGTTCGAACTCGCAGCCGATGCGCTGGCGCATGCGCGTGCGCGCGCGGAACAAGATCATCTTTACATTCGAAAGCCCGAGCCCCATGTCCTCCGCGGCGGCCGCGTACGACAGGCCGCGCACCTCGACCAAGTCCATCAAGCGTCGCTCGCGCGGGCTCAAGGCCGCGTACGCATCCAGCCAGCGTGAGAGCACGATCATCCACGCTTCGGCGAGGCGCTCGCGCTCCTCGTCCTCGACCGTCACTTGCACCGGCCCGGCGTGCGGGTCGCGCGGCTCGGCGCGCACTTCCATCAGCGCTTCGAGCGACATGCCGCGCCGTGCCGCGCGCGCCCGCCGCACCAAGTTGCCGGCAATGGTCCGCGACCAGACGGCAAAGCTACGCGGCGCTTCATCACGGAAGTTGGCCACATAGCG
This sequence comes from Planctomycetota bacterium, assembly GCA_044378375.1. GTDB lineage: Bacteria > Planctomycetota > UBA1135 > UBA1135 > SXXH01. Next base: position 14,306 of record JBILXQ010000002.1, on the reverse strand, counting down.
GTACATGTTCACGAACGCATCTTGCAGAACTTCGTGCGCATCGAGGCGCAAGCCACGCGCCAACAGCTCAATCCAACGCAACAGGCTCGGCCCGCCCACGCGGTAGAGCGTGTCGAAGGACTCGGGATCCCGCTCGTCGCGAAACAGAGCGCACAAGGCGGTTTCCATCCGCGCCCGCAGGTCGTCGTCACCCTCACCGGGCAGCAGGTCCAGCACGACTCCGCGCTGCTGGAGACGACGAGCAACCTGCGCATTCACGACCTCAAGCACTGCGGGGGTAGCGGTGGTGGCCATAGGCCAGCCCTAATTGCACGGCTCGTGCCGCAGCGCAGACTTTTGCCGTAGAGCAGCACCAGCTAAGCCTCTAAAGTACTGCCAAATAATGATTTACAAATCAGCCAAGCGCGCTACCGTCAGCGCTACCGATACAATGGGGTGGGCCACCCAGCCCCGGCCGCCGTTACGCCAAGGTAACGCCCCCGCCAGACGCTACACTACCCCCGACCTGTGCCGACCTCGTCTACGATCGCCGTGCCCGAAGCTCTTTGGCCTTGGGTGACAAGTACCCTCGCCGACTTTGGCCCACCCCTCGTCTGCCTGTTGGGCGCGGGCTTGGTGGCGACCTTCCGCGACGCTTTGGAACGCGCCGTTGCCAGCCGCACCCTAGACGGCCTGCCGGAGCGCCGCCGCGAGCGACTGGCCGCCTTGCTCGAACGCTCGACCGACCTGGGCTCGAGCGCCGCCTTGGCCGAGGTGTTCCTGCGCGCCAGCTTTGCGGTGTTGCTCTATCGCTCGCTTGGCCTGTGGGGGCAAACCGGCGCGGCACAGATTTGGACCACCATCGGCGTCGCCGTGCCTTCGATGCTGATTGGCTGCGTGGTGCTCCCGCAAGCACTCGTCCCCCGCTTGGGCGATGCGCTGCTGGTGCGCACGCTCGTTCCGTTCTCGCTCCTCCATGCGGTGCTGCGCCTCGCTTCGTGGCTGTTCAGCGCCTTGCAACGCGCGGTTGAGCGCGTCGTCGGCGTCGAACGCCAAGCCGCCCAAGCGCAGATGCTGGTCGAAGGCCTGCGCGATGTGATCGTCGAAAGCGAAGCCGTAGGCGAGCTGGACGAGGCCGAGAAAGAGATCATCGGCAATGTGATCGAATCGCGCGATATGCCGGTGTCAGCCGTGATGACGCCGCGCACCGAGATCATTGGCATCGATGGAGCCGAGCCGGTTGCTGCCGCGGCGCAAACCTTGGCAGCCAGCGGCCATTCGCGCCTGCCGGTGTGGGACGGCGGTCCCGACGCGATTCTGGGCTATGTCACGGCGCGCGACCTAGTCGGCGTAGCCGCCACCGGCGCCTTCCATGTGCACGCTCTGCGCGACCTGTTGCATCCCGTGCATTTCGTCCCCGAAACCAAAACGATTAGCGAGCTGCTGGCGGAATTCCGTCGCGATCGCCTCAAATTGGTCATCGCGCTCGATGAATACGGCGGCACCGCAGGCTTGGTGACCCTCGACGATTTGCTGCGCGAAGTGGTGGGCGAAATGTCGGACGAAACCGACGAAAAAGAGCCCCAGCGCATCAAGCGCTTGGCCGATGGCAGCGCCCTGATTGATGCCTCGCTACGAGTCGCCGAGGTGAACGAGGAGCTCGGCACATCCATTCCGGAATCGGAAAGCTACGAAACGCTGGCGGGCGCCGTGTTGTTCGAGTTGGGACGCTTCCCCAAACCCGGCGAGACGCTCGAACTCGGTGGCCGCGGCGTGACCATCACCCAAGCCTCAGACCGCCGCGTAGTCGAGGTCAAACTCACGGCGGAGCGGCGTTCCGACGCTGACCCGCGCGCGCGCCACGAGCGCGCACTGGCAAGCTGAGCGGACGGCGCGCTAGGCTCCGCTCCATGGCCATCATCTGCGACCATGCCGTGGTGTTGCGGCGCCACCCGTATGGGGAGTCGTCGCTGGTCGTGCATGTGCTGACGCGCGAGCACGGGCGCGTGGCGCTGCTGGCGAAAGGCGCGTACCGGCCGACTTCGCGCTATTTCGGAGTGCTCGATTTCGGGGCCACGCTGGAGCTCGAGTATTCGCGCGCGCCGCGCAGCGACCTGGGCTTGTTGCGCGCGGGAGCCGTGCTGCGCACACGGCGCGGCTTGGAGCGCGAGCTCGACCGGTGGCGTGCCGCGTGTGGGGCATGGGAGCTGGTCGAGTGCATCGCGCGCGAGGACGACGCGGACCCGCAATTGTACGACTTGCTCGAGGCCACGCTCGACGAGCTGGCGCGCACGAGCACGCCGTGGCGCACGCACACGCGCTTCGTGCTGCATGTGCTGGAACACGCTGGTCTCTCTCCGGCGCTCTCCACCTGCGCGATGTGCGGCGGCGCAGCGCCGGCGAACACGACCGGACGCGCTTGGTTCTCTGCCGGAGCCGGCGGACGCCTGTGCGCACGCTGCGCCCAAGCCGCGCGCGCCTCCGGCCGCCGCGTCGGCACGCTGCCGCTGGCGGTGCTCGACGATGCGCGCTCGCTCCTCGCCAGCACCGACGACGACCGACAAGCAAACTGGACAAGCACGCGCACCGATCTGGTGCGCGACTTCGTCGGTCGATTCCTCGACTACCATCTCGAAACACGCCTCAAGAGCCAGCGCGCATTCCTCGCGGTCAAGAACCGCAATGCACCCGCGGACACGAACGGCTGAGTGTCACATCCCGACTCGCGCTTGCCGCCGCCCACACCCGAAGGGAGCTCCTTGCGATCCATGCGTGAGCCAAGCTATGCTCGCGCCCAGTTATTCGCATGGCGACCATACCTTTGAAATCCTGCGTCTTCATGACATCAATGCTCTTGGCCCTTGCGCCAATGACAGGCTGCGACAGGGCGGACCCCGAAACCGTGCTGCCCTGCAAACCGACTGCAGCGGTGGCGGAACTGCAGCGCATGCTCCTTCATGATGACGGCGCAATGCGTGGGTCGGTCGTCGCCGTGAAGCTGGATGCCGGCTCGTCGAGTCCCCTGCGGGACTACGCAAGCGCGTCCCATTGGCCGGTTGTACGAGTGCGCGACGGCCAGCATGAGCTCCTGATCTACGAGGGACACGCTGCGCATCGCCTGCAGAGCCTCCTTTTGTGCGCGACGAGCGACGGGCAATCGGCCATGTTCGCTTCCGAACCCTGCGAGGCGTTAGTGAGCTTCAACAACGCCCCCGCGTCCGGCGTCACCAGCGCGGGACTCGACTTCTGCGCCACCCTGGTGCCGGGGACCAGCAGCGGCACCATGGGATCCGTACTCTGGTACGCGTTCCAACTGCGCAACTCGGAACGAGGGCCGCTGCAGCGTTGGTCGGATCTCGGTGGCGGGATGAGTCACGGTGTGGGCGGAGAGGCCAATTTGTCGGGTTGGGCCGTCTACGCGCCCTTGTTCTTGAAACCGCCCGGCAATCGTGCCGCGGACACAGTGCAATTCGGCTTCACACCGGAAGTGCCGGCGTGCACGCTCCGATTGACACCTGTGGTGGCCGCAAGCAACGAGACGGAAGCCAAACGGTAGCGAAGCGCACACCTAAGAGGGTACCTATGCGACACAGCGCGCGACTTTGGATGGTGCTTGTCTTGGCGCTAGCTGCCACCTGCGTAGCGTTGCTGGTGCAGGCATTGTTGAACACGCCCACAGGAGATCCGATCACACCGCTTGAGAGTGCAACCAACGACACGAGAAAAAGCGCGGCACACCAGGCAAACGACCTCACCAGCGAGCGGCAGCAGCTGCCCGAGCCAAACGCTCCGCCCTACGCGACGCCGAATGTGACGCAGGTTTCGCCAGCCACAATCCCCGAGACACCTTTCAGTTTCGGTCTGGACTACTACGAGGATTTGCGGGTCCTGCGCAAGTCTTTTGATGCCCAGCCGGTCACCATGTATGCCATGCCTCTTTGCCGGATTTCGATCAAGCTGATTCTGGACGAGGCTGGGCGCTATGAATCGGTCAGCTACCCGGCCGAGAATCCGCCTCGAGACCAACCAACAGACATGCACTCGTTCCTGTATGACGGGCGCCGCTACACCTTCCATCGAGACGAATTTCCGGTCTTCAACGAGATGATGGAACTTGTGGGGCTCGGACCTTCGCGCTGGGAGCCGGCGCTGCCTCCGGATCCGTACCCGTTCAACAAGCCCTGGCCGGACGATGTGATCGAACACCTCTCCGCGTTGGCGGAACGCGCAAGCGCCACGAAGCGCTGAGGCGTTTCGCCTTGGTGCGCGATCGTCTCGTGCTGCAAATGGACATCGGAGGCACGGTGCAACTGCCGGCACCCGAGTCGCATCCCCCAGCCATTTTTAGCCCGGAGTTCGTGCTTGCCGCCCACAGTGCCAGGCACAAGGCGGCCTGCTACTATCCGGTGGCTCGTGCGGAGCAGTGGAACACGGAGTTTCCGGCCGAGCATCGCGCGGAAATCCGCCAGTACGCGCAGGCCCGATTGCTGCAACTGCGAGAGATGCTGGAGTTGCCGCCCTCGGGTTCGTTCTTCCCTTGACGCCTGGCGGGCAGCCCGTTAGGAAATATCAGGCTGCACACGCTACTTGACAGGCCTACGTACCTGTCTCACAATGCGAACGTAGTGGTTTTGGGGGTGCAGAAGGTATCACACCTCATTTCGCCCCCTAGGCCCAATCATCAAGAACCTCAGGATTGTACGTGTAGGAGCATAAATGACCCCTCAGACCGTGATAGTGCCTGTTCTCGCTCTCGCCCTTGCCTTATCGATACCGCCGGAGGCATGGGGACACACCACTTGCGGCACCTCTTCAGCTCGAATTGCAGGCCCGACAAGCGCAACAGGCTGCGGTGCTTCCCAGGCCGAAGCGAAGGCAAATGCACAACAGGCGTGGGATGCTCAAGCGCTTTCCATCTTGATCAATGCTGGCTACGGGTGTGCTGAATGCGCTTCGCCAAATGAGTGCAGAGGCACAGTCAATTACACAACGACAGGATTCAATATTAGCTACTATACGACCTCTAGTGGTTCCATTTGTTGCCTGATCAGCACGCCTAATCATCAAATTCAAATGAGCTGCACACCTTGCAATTGAAGTGCTGGGTAGCTGGCATCGTAAGTCTGACCTGCTTGCTCGTTGGACTTGCTTGGTACATCCGTACGGGACAAGGGGAGCGGACGCACGCTGCGACACCTGAGGTCCAAGCCACTGGCACCACGGAAAGGCCCCTTGTCGCAAGCACCTCAAGCTCGGAGCGAAATGGGGTTACACCCCCAACCGTGGCCACCGAGGCATGGGACGGAATACAGTTGAGTGTACGCCTAGAGGACGGCACTGGACGCGAACGCGTCGATGCGGATGGATGGCTACGACTCGCGTGGAGGACGGCGCATGATTCTGGGCACTGCACGCTGCCTATACGTGCTGGTCGGGCTTCACTGCTGGCGCAGCATGTGGGTCAGAGTCGACCTCACCACGTGGTCATAGAGGCTGCTTCAGCCCTAGAACGCTCCTGTCGCCCACGCAACGCCCTGATAGCGGTAGATCTGCCGGTGCAAACCGTTCACTTGCAGTTCGCGCCGCATACATTGCTGCAGGTCAAGTCGAGCTCGCTTGGCGTGGACCTGAACGATGTATCCGTGTGGGAGCCGAGCGTAGAGTCACAGGCGACTCTGGCGCAGCAGGATGCAAGTCAGAGCAGTTGGGCTGTGCCGCCACCGGACGCGCGGCGCATGATCGAAGGCGCAAGTTCTCCGCTCGCCTTGCCGCTGCGTCCTGGTTGCCGGACCTACTGGGTGCAAGCACCGGGGTATGCGGCCCGTCGCATCATTGTCGATCACGCGCATGCTGCAACTGCCTGCGTGGAATTGCCCCTCGCGAGTCTGGTCCAGTTGCGCTTGGTGGCACCGGATGACGGACAGACGCGCAGGTTGTTGGTGTCGTACGACTGGACTGATCCGGCAGACGAAGCCTGGTCCGAGCCCATGCAGGCTGGCGGCGAACGGCGGTTGCGAGTCGACGATGAGCAGCTCACGGAGGTCGCCTTGCCTGCCGGGTCGTACTGCGCTCAGGTCGCCATCCTGCGCGACGGACGCTGGATGCCCGACCCAGCATCCAAGAGTCGCTTCCGCTTAGAACCTCTTGAAACGCGCCAAGTCGTCGTGGTCGCCACGGCCCCCGCGGATGCAGTGGCGTGCAGCGCCGAAGCTAGCATGTCCTTCCTTCCGACGCCTGAATTGGCGCAGGTGAAGCGCGTGTGGGTGCGCCATGCGCGCGCGCCCCACCAGGCCCTCGCCACGGTAGTGCGGCCCGCAGACCCAGACGGAATACCGATGCCATGGCGGGCTACATTCGGTCCGCTCACCTGTGACGATTATGAGGTTGTCATCGAGCCCTTTCAGTGGATCGTGCCGCTGCGCGTCAGCTCTACCGACGCGGTCGACTACCCGCTCGAGCTACCTCAGGCCAAAGGCGTGCGCCTCCGCTTCCAAGCCCCACCGGAGGGCGCGGCGCCCACTGCTGCGCGCTTGGCTGCCGCTGCTTGGTCCCCGGCCGGTCAAAACGCCTTTACAGCCTTGCAGCTCCAAGCAGACGGCAGCGCCATGCTGCCGCACCACCACGAAGCAGTAGACCTCGTCCTGTGGTGGATCGATCAGCAAACCGGACAAGCGCAGCCTCTGGCTGACGAGCAGACGGTGCGCTTGCCAATGGTGGACCATGTCATCCACGTGCCCCTTCACCGTCGACCTCAAGTCCGCGTCACGCTGCTTGCGGAAGGCCTGCCGAGCTGCCTGTTGCCGAGTTGGTGGACTGCCATCACAGTCAAGGACGCAACGGGACGCCCTGTCCCCGTGCGCTGGACGACCCACGGCCACGGGGATTCCGCGCATGCGTCCTCGGCCTCCTGCCACCTGCCCGAGCCCGGCAAGTATGAACTACACCCTCCTGTGGATGAGTATGGTCACCACTGGCCGGTGATCTCCATCGAAGTGATCAACGAGCACACTTCGACGGTTACTTGGCTGCGCAGGCTTGGTTGCCAACACTGAAGGAGACTCAGCTTGCCAGATCATGCGTCTTGCAAGGTGGGTGCACCGAGGTTGCTGACTCCTTGACACTCCTGAGCTGTGAGAGCCCAGGGAGCTATCCACCTCAGGGCGCCGAACTGGTCCAGCGGCAGCCCTGCGGCAAGCGCACCGTGCGCAGCCCCGGTGGCACGAAGGTGCTGCGAAACGAGAGCGGTACGCCGCCCAAATCGTGGCCGTCAAGCTGCTCGACGAGCAGCTTGGTGCGCGTGGTCTGACCTGCGGCGCCGATATGGTGCACGGCGCTTCGCGAAACGAGCGCCAAGAGGCGCGCAGCTCCGCCCGCGTCCTCGACCGTGCCGGCGAGCACTCCTTCGATGCAACCGGTGCGCAGCCACCAATAGAGCCGACCGGTGGGCACCGTCGCCGTGCTGGACGCCACCTGCGCGGGGAGCGCGACGAGGGTGTGTGCCCGCAAGGCGCCGAAGGGCGGACGCAACGGCAGCAGCACCAGCTCTGCACCGCGCTCCGACCAGCAGTCCGTCGGCGGCAAGTCGCCTGACAGCTGAACGCTGCTGGAGCGCCAATCGCTGAGATCCATCGTCAGCTCGCCGGTCGCGGCCCAGGCCTCGGGGCTCCAGATCGCCTGCATGCTGGAGCCATCCGCGAAGATCCAATTGGCGCTCAGACTGCCGTCGTTCGGCAGCACCAGCGTCGCTTCGCCGTCCGTAGACACAGGATCGAACGACTGCAGGCCGCTCCGGTTTGAAGGGGTCAACGTCAGCTGCTTGGCGGCGGCGGCACCGCGCCACACCACGCGCGTGGTTCCTGCGACCAACGGCGCGAACGCGACCGGCCCTTGGCGTCCGCGCGCCCAAGCACGACGCACACGCTGGCTGACGCGTTCCGTCCCGCGTTGCAGCCACAACTCGACTTGCGACCCTTCCTCCAATGGCAGCTCCCAGCCGAGCCCCGTCACCACGGCCGACCGCTCGCTCCCCGCGTGACCAACGACTGCGCCGTGCACGGTCATCACACCCTGACCAGACCAACCCGAACCGACCGGCCCGCCAAAATAGACCGTCGGATGCGTGGGCTCGCCCAGCATCAGGGTGCGCTCAAGTGATCCGCCGTGCGGCAGCACCACGTCCGTCTCGAGCATCGGCCCTGGCAGCTGGCCGCGCACGACCACGCGCGCGGTCGCACCGGGCGGCAGCGCGCGCAACACGGCACGACCATCCACGTCGGCCACGGCCTAACGTTCGAGATAACGCGTCGTCGTGCGGCCGATGGTGCTCTCCAGCGGCGCATGCACACCCACGGACAGGCGCGCGCCTTCGAACGGCTGGCGGTCGGCCAATAGGCAGACGAGGCGCAGCTCCACGCCGCGCTCCAGTTCCAGATCCAGCGTCCCGCCAGCGGATGCGCGCAATTGCGCCAGCAAAGGCAGCGTCTCGCTACTGTGCGCGCGCACCTGCAACAGCGCTCCGCCGGTACCTGCCTGCGCCTCGAGACGCGCGCGTGGAACATGCGCCCACCAACGGGCCGCGGAGGTGTCGAACTGCGCCGGAACCCAGCCGTCCGCTTCGCCACCGAAGTCCCACTGCACGACCAGATCCGGGGGACAGGCACTCTCGCCGCCGGCGCGGATCGCGCCGCCGATGCGCTGCAAGTCGGCCGCCGGCGCCGTCACGACGACCACCACTGGGTGCACCGTCTCGGCAATGCCGCGCACATGTACGCCGTCGAGCCAGTCGAGGTCCGGCAGCTCAACGCGCCCCGTGCGTTCGTCCTCCAACACCACCTCAACGCTGGCGGCGCGTGTCAAAAGCGGTAGACGCACCTCGGTGCTCGGGCCGGCCAGCGCCACGCGGCGCACGCGGCTGTCGGGATTGGTGAGCGGAGTGTCGCCATAGGTGCACTGCAAACGCCCCTTCTCGACCAACCGTCCGCCGGCATCGCGGCAGGTGATGCGCAACACGATCCCGTCGGGCTGCGTGAGCCCCATGCCGGGCACCACCGCGCCCGCACCGGACAATTGGGCTTCCAAGACGGCTGCAGCCGCCTCCGCACCGCGCGAGCCGTCCGCGCGCTCCGGCGCCGTCAAAACCGCTGCCGCCGATCGCTCGGTAGCCGCGGCGGCCTCATCCGCTTGGGGTGCCAGCGCAGTCGCACCCTCGTTCGCACCTTGGGGCCGCAAAGACATACGCCACAGGGACAGAGCCACCAGGCAGCCAATCACCAGCGCGCCGCCTATGTACAGCAGGCGCTTTGTAGGAACAGCTCGCGCAACCATAGAAACAGCCTCCTAAATCGAGGGGACAAGCCTACCAAGTGTTCGACAACAACTGTTGCACAGGCACGTATGGGTTGCGAGAACTACAGGAGTGTTGTCTCGCTGCCCTAGGAAGAGGTGCTGTGTGTCGCTCGCAAGTGTTGCTTGCCGGGCGCTGCTGGCGTTGTGGCTGGTCTGTTTGGCGTCGTGTTCGTCGCTGCCGCATTGGATGCCGGGCAGCACGCGCCACGCACCCGCACGCGTTTCGGCTGCGGACTATGAGCGTGCGATGACCGAGGCGCGCGCCGGCATGGCCGAGGGCGCGTACGACCGTGCGCTCGATTGGACGCTCGCGACGCGCGAGACGGAAGGCTTGACGCCGGCGCAGCGCGAAGAATCGCGGCTCTTGATGGACGAAGCGGCGAAGAAGCGCATCGAGCAGCTCGATGTGCCGGGCACCGATCCCGACGACCTCGCCGACATCGCGGGCTACGACCTGCCGCGCCAGATCGCCGTCGATGCGGGCTTGCGCGCGGCGCGGCGCTATATGGAACAAGGCGGAGCGCACGACGGGTTCCTTGTGCTGAAGCGCTTGGATGTCAAATTTCCCATGCACCACGAGCGCCAGGCCGCCGGCGACTTGATGGTCGAGATGGGCTTGTCCTTGAAGGATGACGACAACGGGTTCTTCGGCCTCTTTGAAACGGTGGATGAGGCGCAGGAGATCCTTGAGTACGCGATCTTGAACGCGCCTTGGGCGCGGCGCTGTGATGCGGCCTATGCCGCCCTGTGCGCCATCTATCGCAAGGAGCGGCGTTTCGATTTGGCGATCGAACGAGCCGGGCAACTGGTGGTCAATCACCCGGAGTCTGAGCTGCGCGCGCAGCACCAGTTGTTGATTCCGCAGCTGCGGCTCGAGAGCTTGCTGAGCCCCGAGTACGACCGCCAAGCGCTGACGCAAGCGCGCACGGAGCTGATCGACTGGCTGCAGACCTTCCCCACCAATGAGTTGGGCACGCAGGCCCGCGCCGATTTGGTGGATTGCTTGGTGCGCCTGTACGAAAGCGATCTGTTGATTTCGAAATTCTACGCGCGCGTCGACAGCCCGTGGGGTGCGCGCTTCCATGCGCAACGAGCGATCGAAGAGGCGCGGGAAGCGCGGGATGAGGCGCGGGTGGCCGCGGCGCAACAATGGCTGGAACGCTTGCCGCCGGTCCCTAGTGATCTGCCGTTGCCTACACCCGCGGATGCGGCAGCGCAGGGGACGCCATGAGCAGCAACACGAGATGGATCGCGCTGTGTGCTTGGGGTGCGTTGTGCTGGTCGCTGGCCGGTTGCGGCTACAAGGCTGGCCTGCCTGTAGCGGATGAGTACTCCTCCATCGGCGTCGAGATTTTCGGCAACGATTCCTACGAGCGCGATTTGGAGCGGGCAGTGCATGCCGAGCTGACGCGGGCCGTGCGCGATGTGTGCAATGTGCCCATCGATGCGCCCGCGACGGCGCAGGTCATCGTGCGCGGGACGATCCTCGATTACCAACGGCGCGGTGGCGTGCGCACACGCGACAACGCTTTGTTGGAAACAGGTCTGACCATCACGGTCGAGGCGACGCTGATTGATCAGCGCTCGCGGCGCCCCATTGGCCCGGCGGAAACGGCCAGCGGCTCGGTGGGCTACATGGTCGACGAACAAGACGGTGAGCGCACGGCGCGCGACCGCGCCTTGCGCAAGTTGTGTGATGAGCTGGTGCTGCGCCTCTTCGCCCCGCAACGCGAAATCTGAGCACTGGATCGAAGCACCGACACCGGAGGGAGCCCGAAATCGGGTTCGATTCGTGTTTTTTGAGCGCTCTAGGGGTCGAACCGGAGCCGTGCGGTCTTATTCTCTGGCGAATCTGACGCAGGCGGTCCATAGGGTATGTGGACTTAGCCCCCGACAGCCGATACTCCCTACCTATGGCCGACCCCAAGAAACCCGTCGACGACAAGAACAAGAAGTCCCGCTCGTTCGGGTCCTTTGCTCTGTTCCTGCTCGTGCTTGTTGCCATCTCCTTGTTGTGGGGAGGTCAGCGCTACCAACCGCGCATCGAACTGACGCAAGATCAGTACGAGTGGTACCTCTACAGCGGCGAGGTGGACTCGCAGGAGTTCCGCGGGACGAACACCATCGAGGGCACGCTCGAGGACGGGCGCTTGTTCAGCGCCAGCTTCGCGAGCCTGGCCAACAAGGAAGCGGAGTTCCGTGCGGTCAAGGCCGGACAGGGCGCGCGCACCATCGATCCGGCGCACTTTGAGCAAGCGGTGCGCGAGGGCTGGTACCAAGTCGCGGGTGCACGGCACCTGATTGCTATGGGCGAGTTGGTGGATGAGACCGCCAAGCCTGCCAGCACGAGCACTGCGTCCACGGAGAACAAGCCGGAGGGCGAGCCGGCGAAAGCGGTCGTGACCAAGCCGAGCCAAACCGAGCGCTTGTTGGTGCAAGTGACTGCGCGCCCGAAGAGCGCCTGGACGGCGGCGACGGAAGCTCCCTTCCCCCTGCCGGAATCGTCGCAGTCGTTCTGGGTCGAGCTGAAAGAGAAGTCCGACCTGGCCGGAGCCTTGGCGCTGTTGCGTCAGAGCAACGCGCCCGTGGAGACCAAGAGCTTCGACATCACCAAGAACAAGGGTTCGACGTGGAAGGAGTCGAGCTCGCTGTTGACCAATGTGCTGCTCATCTGGGGCCCGTGGTTGTTGATCTTCGTGGTGTTCCTCTACTTCATGCGGCAGATGCGCAACCAAGGTGGCGCCGGCGGTGTCATGAATTTTGGACGCTCGCGCGCGCAGCTCTACAACAAGGAGAGCAACACCAACGTGACCTTTGACGATGTCGCCGGCGCCGACGAAGCGAAGGACGAGGTCAAGGAGATCGTCGAGTTCCTCAAGAACCCTGGGCGCTTCACGCGCATCGGCGGACGCATCCCGCGCGGCGTGTTGCTGGTGGGCCAACCTGGTTGCGGCAAGACGCTGCTGGCCAAGGCCATCGCCGGCGAGGCCGAGGTGCCCTTCTTCTCGATCAGCGGCTCGGACTTTGTCGAGATGTTCGTAGGCGTGGGTGCTTCGCGCGTGCGCGACTTGTTCAAGCAAGCCCGCGAAAGCAGCCCGTGCATCATCTTCCTCGACGAAATCGACGCCGTTGGCCGTCGTCGCGGCTCCGGCATGGGCGGCGGCAATGACGAGCGCGAACAAACGCTCAACGCCATCTTGGTGGAGATGGACGGCTTCGGCACCGATGAAGGCATCATCGTGATCGCGGCCACCAACCGCCCCGATGTGCTCGACCCTGCGCTGCTACGCCCCGGGCGCTTTGACCGCGAAGTGACCATCGAGCTGCCGGACCTCAAGGGTCGCGAGCAGATCCTCAAGGTGCACCTCAAGAAGGTCAAAGTGGGCGGCGATGTGGATGTCCCGACGCTGGCGCGCTCGACACCTGGCTACTCGGGTGCGGATCTAGCGGCGATCATCAACGAAGCGGCCATCATGGCTGCGCTGGCCAAGAAGGAAGAGGTGTCGATGGAACACCTCGAAGAGGCGCGCGACAAGGTGCGCTACGGCCGCCAGAAGAAGTCGCGCAACATCGAAGAGCTGGATCGCAAGATCACGGCCATCCACGAAGCCGGTCACGCGGTCGTGGCGGCGGTCATCCCCGAGGTGGACGACCCGCACAAGGTCACCATCGTGCCGCGCGGACGCGCGTTGGGCTCGACCATGGTGCTCCCTGAAAAGGAGAGCTACCACATGCAGAAGAAGAAGATGGTCGGCACGCTGGCTGTGCTGTTCGGTGGCCGTGTGGCCGAGGAGCTGTACTGCGGCGACATCTCGGCCGGAGCCTCGGATGACATCCGCCGTGCCACGGAAATGGCGCGTGCGATGGTGACCGAGCTCGGCATGAGCGAGAAGGTCGGCCCGATCAACTACGCCGAGCGCCAAGGCAGCGAGTTCTTGGGCACCGAGCTGATGGGCGCCAAGTGGCATTCCGAGGAAACGGCGCGCGAGATCGATACCGAGATCCAGCGCTTGCTGCGTGAAGCCTTGGAAGAGGCGCGTTCGATCTTGGGCCAACACGGCGCCACGATCGAGCGCATCACCCAGACCTTGCTGCGCTACGAGACCATCACGGGCGATGAGATCAAGCGACTGATCGCTGGTGAAGAGGTGGTGCGTCCGGAGCCGCCCGCGACTCCCCCGCCGCCGCCGTTGCGCCCGTTGCGCGAAGGACGCGCGGATGCAGGCTCGGAATCGACCGAAGGCTTGGGGAACGCAGGTCTCTCGCCCGCGTGAGCCTGCCGCCTCTCTTGTCCGAACGCGCGCGGGCCCTGCGTCCGCGCGCGCTTGTTGGAGCGGGCCATCCGCGGCACGCAGTCGTCTGCATGGATGCAGCGCAGGGCGCGGAATTGGCTGAGTACCTCGGGGTGGATGGTGCTTTGCATCCGGCTCCGTCTAGGGACATGGTCGCGTGGAGCGTGCCGCGCGATGTGCTGCGTTTGCGAGCGAGCGCCCATCCGGGGCTGGAGCTGCTCTACTTGTGCGATGCGATGGCGAACACGCCGGCACCAAGACCACGCGTGGTGGGCGTGCTCAATGCCACGCCCGATAGCTTTTCCGATGGCGGCGCCAGCAGTGAGGAGCTGCTCGAGCGCGGGCTCGCCATGGTGGCTGCTGGTGCGGATTGGTTGGACATTGGCGGGGAATCCACGCGTCCGGGAGCCGAGCCGGTGGAGCCCCAGCAGGAAATCGCGCGTGTGGTGCCGCTGATCCAAGCACTCGCGCGCCGCGTCGATGCCACGCTGTCGATCGACACGCGCCACGCGGAAACGGCCTTCGCCGCCTTGCGGGCGGGAGCCAGCGTGGTGAACGATGTGACCGCTGGCCTTGGCGACCCCGACATGCTGGAGGTTGTCGCCCAAGCGGATGCGGGTTACATCGCGATGCACATGCAGGGCGAACCACGCACCATGCAAGTCGCGCCGCGCTACGCCGATGTTGTGG
>JBILXQ010000175.1:0-5845 GCA_044378375.1 Planctomycetota bacterium | reverse complement strand
ACCCGCGATCTCATCCAAGCCGATGCCAAAGCCATGACACGCCGCAATGGCGGCCATGACATTCTGCACATTGTGCAAGCCCAGCAACGGCGAGCGCAGCCGACGACCATAGACCTGGAAGCTCGTGCCACCGCGATCAAAGACGATGTCGGTAGCCGTGAAATCGCCCACGCCATCCAAGCCAAAGGTCAACACCTTGGCCTGCGTCTCACGCGCCATGCGCACGGTGTGCGGATTGTCCGCGTTCAGCACCACAAAGCCAGAAGCCGGGACTGCACGCGGCAGAGCCCCCTTCTCGTGAGCCACGCCCTCGATGGAACCCAAGCCTTCCAAGTGCGAGGCGCCCACCGTGGTGACGATCGCTGCTTCAGGAGCTGCAATCTCCGCAAGGCGCGCGATCTCACCGTGGTGATTGGTGCCCATCTCGACCACGAGAGCTTGCGTGCTCTCATCGGCCATGAAGATCGTCTGCGGCACACCAACATCGTTGTTGTACGAAGCCGGCGAACCGATGGTCTTCCAACGCGTGGACAACAACTCGGCCAGCACATTCTTCGTGGTGGTCTTGCCACAACTGCCGGTGATGCCAATCACGCGCGTGGCCAAGCTGCGGCGATAGCGCGCGGCCCAGTCACCCATCGCACGACGCGTATCGGCGGCCACCAGCACCAAGGCTTCCGGCGGCAAGGCAGCGGCGATCTCGTAGGCAGAGGCGCGATCTTCCAACACCACCGCACAAGCGCCCTTGTTCCAAGCGTCCAGTGCAAAGCGGTTGCCATCGTGGTTGAGACCCGACAAGGCAAAGAACGCATCGCCGCGCTGGATCTTGCGTGTGTCGGTGTTCGTTCCACCAGCCACAGCGCCCAAATCACCGCGCAGCACGCGTGCGCCCGTGGCATCCATCAAGTCCGAGATGCGGAAGCTCTTCATGCTTGCACCGCCAGTGCCAGGCACTCAGCGACGACCTTGCGGTCATCGAATTCGTGCGCCGTTGTGCCAATCGTTTGCGTTGTTTCGTGACCTTTGCCGGCGATCAACACCACATCACCACGGCGTGCCAACTCGCACGCCAGCGCAATGGCGCTGCGGCGGTCGACAACTACATGGCGCTCGGCGCGCTCACCGGTCATACCTTCGACTACCTCTGCGACGATGCGCTCGGGGTCTTCACTGCGCGGGTTGTCACTGGTGACGATGGCCACATCCGCCAAAGCGTCCACAGCGCGCCCCATCGGTGCGCGCTTGCCGCGATCGCGATCGCCGCCACATCCAAACACCACGATCAAACGCCCCGGCGCATCGGAAACAGTAGGAGCATCCGCTGCTGCGGCGGCTCCATCCAACGCAGAGCGCAGAGTGCCCAGCACATTGCGCAACGCGTCTTCCGTGTGGGCATAGTCCACCAGCACAGTGAAGCCGCGGCCATCGGTGGCCACAGGCTCCAACCGTCCCGGTGCAGACGATGCGGTGGCGAGCCCCTCCACAACCGTGGAAGGACTCGCCCCCGTGATAAGCGCCGCAGCGGCGGCGGCCAATGCGTTCTCGACGTTGTAGCGACCGGCCAGAGGCAGCCAGAGTCTGGTGCGTGAGATCCCCATCCCCGACAAGACCAGATGCGTGCCGCGAAGGTCGCTTCGCAGTTGAGAAGCGCAAAGGCCGAAGCAGGCCCCGACGCCATACGTAACGAGCTCAGCGCCGCGCGCACGCGCGGCAGCGGCCATGCGTTCGTGTTGCGGATCGTTGCCATTGACGATCGCAAACGAAGAGGCGCTCAAGCCCTCGAACAACTTCTGCTTCGCTTTGGCGTAGCTCTCGAAGTCGCCGTGATAGTCCAAGTGATCGCGCGTCAAGTTCGTGAAGATCGCGGCATGGAAGGCCACACCCGCGGTGCGCTCCTGTTCCAACGCATGCGAGCTCACTTCCATCGCCACGCAGTCACCACCCAAGTCGCGATGGCGCGCCAGCAAACGCTGCAACGAAGGCGCATCCGGAGTCGTGTGCGTAGCAGGTTGGAACACGCCATCAGCCAAGCGATTGCCGGCAGTACCCAGCACCGCGGCGCGCTTACCGGCCTTGTCGAGCAATTGCCCCGTGAGGTGTGCAACCGTGGTCTTGCCATTGGTGCCGGTGACACCAATCAGCTTCATGTCGCGCGAAGGCTCGCCGTACACGAATGACGCAGCGCGTCCCGCCATCGCACGCGCCTGCGGATGCACCCACACCGGCACGCGCAAGATCACATCCAATGCGCGCGGCGACAGAATGGCGGCTGCGCCGCGCTTGACCGCATCGTGCACATAGCGCGTGCCGTCAAGCTGCGTGCCCGCCATGGCGCAGAACAAATCACCCGTCACCACGGCGCGGCTGTCCAGCTGCACGCCGGTGATCATGGGTCCTGCGCCAGGCAAGCCCGGCAACAGCGATCCACCCAGTTGCGATACGAGTTCAGCGAGACGCACGCACATCCTCCGCCCACGGGTGATCGTGAGCTCCTTCACGCGTCCGACGACGATCCTCCCCCTTGGGATCGACGACATTGAATCCATCTGCGTCGAGCACTTGCGCCACGACACCGCCGCGCGTGAGACCGAGAGCTTCGCGCAACACAGCGAGACCCGCAGGACCTGCGATCTCCGAGCCGTAGCGTCCGCCCTTCTTGGCCTCTTCGACAACGACCAACACCATCACTTCGCGTTCGCCTTGCGGGCGACGACCAAAGATGCAGATCGATGAGGTGTAGCAACTCTTGGCGCCGTGATCGGTCTTGCCCTTGAGTTGCTCACGGCATGCACGGGCCCCGCGACAACCGTGCTCACGGTTGTGCTTGAGCTCGAGATGCAAACAGATTTCGCCGGGTACCTTCTGCGCGGTACCGGTCTTGGTCCCCATCACCATGTCTTCGCGGAACAGCTTCTTGCCGGTGCCTTCACGAGCACCCAGATTCATCATTTCTCGAACCTGGTTGCAAGCTTCCGGCGAGAGCGAATCGCGCTCTTGCAAGGGATGGTCTGCGACGAGCGGGATCTCACGGCGCGCGCCGTACTGTTCTACCGCGCGCACAAGGCGCAAAGGACGGTACTGACCTCCACGCAACATGGTCGCGAGCGCCGTCGCGTGCTGCCACAAAGTCACGCTCATCTCGTGACCAAAGCAGGTCGACGCATGCGACCACTTCTTGGTGCGCGGGTGCCGCAAAGTCGGTACGAAGCCCTTGCGCTCGTAGCCCAAGCCGACGCCCGGCACGCGCTCGTAGCCAAGGTCCAGGAAGTGCTTCTCGAGCACATCGCTGTCCATGCGCGTGCCGATCTGGACCATGACGGCGTTCAACGAGTGCGCCAGCGCCTGCGAAGCCGTCACCACACCGAACTTGTCGCCGCCTTCGGCCTCGCGAATCAGTCGCCCGTCGTAGCTGTAACGACCATGGCGCGCATCGAAGGTCGAGGTCGGCCCGACCACACCTTCGGTCAGCGCAGCGGCCATCACGATCGCCTTCATCGTCGAGCCGGGCGTGAAGGTGTGCTGCGTGGGAGCAAAGCCACCCATCTCGTAGGGATCGATGTAGTCACAGGCGAGCACATCGCCGGTCGCCACATCGATGGCAATGCCCATGGCCAAGGCGGGCTCATGCTTGGTCTGGATCAGCTCCAGCTCCGCTTTGAGCACGGCTTGCACGGGCAGCTCGAGCGTCGTCTCCACCTGAACCGGCTCATCGGCCGGATCCAGGGCCACGAAGTGCCGGTGCATCGCTTGGCGTGCAGCCGAACGCTTCTCGGCCAGGTAGCGCTCACCCTCGCGGCGCACCCAGGTCACGTACGGCTCGCTTTGCAGCAAGCGCTCGACATACAGCTCGAGGCCGTTCATCGGGCGCGGCACATAGACCAACGCGCGACGCAGGGCGTCGTAATCGCGACGATCCTGCGCGCTCCAGCGCGACTCGTCAGCCGGCAGAGACAACTGCTCGGCGGCGCGCGCATCGGCTTCATCCTTTTCGAAGGTCCCCCAGCGCCCCACAATCGCCATGCTCTGCGCATCGCTGCGAGCCGGGTAAGCGCGCTTCTTGTGGCGCACCAACTCCATCTGGTGCGACTGGATGGCTTCCTTCTTGAGCAGCTCATGCACCGCCTGCACATGCGAGGGCGGCACTTCCTTCAGCACGCTCTTGAAGCCGGTAGGCATCAGAGCGGCCCAGATCGTGTTCCGGAAGCGATCGCGCGCCACATCATCGGGCAACACCGCTTCCAAGTTGTCGCCGAGGATGCAGAAGGCCAGGTCATCCGCGAAGCGTCGCGTCCACTTGACAGCCTTCTCTTGGCCTTGACGCTCGCGCTCGGCGGCGGACAAGAGCGCCAGCGGTTGCCAGCGCAAGGTCCAGCCACCATGACGCGGGTCGGCTACCAGCTGCACGCCGGCAATCGGCGCACCCAGTTCATCTTGCGGGCTAACGCGCCCGCTGCGGATCCAGCCCTGCACGCGCTCGGCGGCATCCGCTCCGATGGGGAAAGGCTTACCGTCGGCCACCACCCAGCCATCCGCGCCCAGATCAGGCATCAAGCGTTCGCGCAGCTGGGCCTCGTCCATCACCAAGGCCTGTGCCAGCTTCGGCAACAAGCGCTGGGGCGTGTGGGCTTGCCACAAAGCCGTCGGCGAGGCAGTCAGCTCGAGGTACTCGACCGTCGTACCGAGCGGCACGCCGGATGCATCGCGCAAGTCGAACGGCACCGGCTCGACCTTGGGGTCCAAGGTCAGGTCCGGTTGCTCGCCCGCCGACACTGTGGTCAGGAACGTGCCGCGCAAGCCCACGAGCGCGTACACAACGCCGATCAACGCACAGACAGCAAAGGTCGAGCGCAAGACTACGCGCGGTTCGCTACTCACAGCACACCTCGCTTGGCGACGGGCGCAACTACGGGCGCGACTACGGGCTTCGCCGCAGTCTTGGCCTGCTTCTTCGGCGCTGCGGCCTGCACCGGCTTCGACGCAGGCTTCCGGACTTGCACGTGAGGCGGTGCATAGTCGCGCGCCACGATCTCGGCGCTGCGCTCATCATTCACCGCTTCAATCAGCTTGATGGTCGACAACTGCTCGTCCAAGCGCGCTGCTTCCGAGCGGTTATGCGACTGCACGCCCGCGGTTGCCACAGCCAACATCAACGTCGCCAGAGACAAGCCCAACGACAGACCAAGGCGGATACTCACAGCGCAGCCTCCTGACGGCGCGTGCGCACCGCAGCCCGCAAGCGCGCCGAACGCGAGCGCGGATTGGAGCGGCGCTCCAACACACCGGCCTCGAGCGGCTTCTTGGTCAGCACTTCGAACGCACCTTCCTTGGCGCGCGCGGCCAACCAACGCTTGACCTCGCCGTCCTCGCCCGAGTGGAACGAGATGGCAACCAACACGCCGCCATCCACCAAGTGCGCTTCGGCGCACGATAGGACGGCCAGCAACTCGTCGCCTTCGGCATTGACCGCACGGCGCAGAGCTTGGAAGGTCTTGGTCGCGGGGTGGATCTTGCCACCCGCGCGCCCCACGGCTTTGGCCACGCAATCAGCCAAAGCACCCGTGCGACGGAACGGAGCGCGACGGCGCGACTCGACGATGGCCTTGGCAATGCGCCGCGACATGGTCTCGCCACCTTCGTGATAGAAGAGGTCCGCGAGATCCTCCTCATCCCAAGTGTTGACGATGTCCGCCGCCGAACGTTCGCGCGCAGGATCCATGCGCATGTCCAGCGGACCGTCGTGCTGGAACGAGAAGCCGCGCTCAGCTGTGTCCAACTGCAAGGACGACACACCGAGATCCACCAGCAGGCCCACCACCGGCTGCACACCTTCGCGCGCCAGCGTGTC
>JBILXQ010000174.1:0-5850 GCA_044378375.1 Planctomycetota bacterium | reverse complement strand
TGCAGCGGCTAGAACTACCTGCTAAGCCCCCCCCAGAATGACTACAACTACAGCGGCCGATGGCACTAAGACCATCGCTGAAATTGAAAGCGACCTAGCCTCGGCTCTCGAAGCCCTGCGCGAACTCGACAGCAAGGGCACTTTGCCCGAAGAGCTCAAGCCTCTGCTGCGCTTGGCGCCGCCGGTGGGTGGCAGCGTGCACGTCTCGCTGCGCCATCGCGAGAAGGGTCGTCAGATCCGTCGCAGCTTCCAAGCCTCCGCGTTCCAGCCCAAGACCTGTGGTGCCTGGCTCGTGTTCGAAGCGCCGCTCGACGAACGCGATGGCGAAGAGAAGGATCTCGAGAGCACCGGCAGTCCCATGGAGGACTTGTTGCGTGCCTTGGCTCTAGCTGAGGCCGAACCGCACCTGTCCTTCGTGTCGCTCAAGTGGTTCCGCGACACCTATCTGCCCAAGTGTGGCTTCCCTTGGGCGCTCGACTCGGACCAGCCGCGCCGCATGCTGATGGAAGCCACCGCACGCGGCTTGGTGATCACAGCCAAGGTTGCGAACCCTAAGACTCCGGCCTTCCCCGTCGCGACGGTCAAGCTGAACCGTTCGCACGGCGAAGTCGACCGCATCTTGACGCAACGCTGAGACCGGGCCGGACGCATGACTGCTGCGTTCGTCCCCTATCCGGATCCGCAAGCGCGTAGCGCTGATCCGGTCGCGGACTTGCAAGCCTTGCATGACACGCTGCGCCGCCGACGCAGCGTCCGTGAGTTCTCCACGGAACCTGTCGAGCGCGAGGTCATCGAATGGTTGGTGCGGTGCGCGGCCACAGCACCCAGCGGAGCGAACAAGCAGCCGTGGCGCTTCGTGTGCGTGTCAAATCCAGTGCTGAAACAGCGCATTCGCGCAGCCGCCGAAGCAGAGGAACGCGCCTTCTATGCGACGCGCGCCAGCGCACGCTGGCTAGCAGACCTGGAGCCACTGGGCACAGATGCCGACAAGGCCTTTCTGGAAGCGGCCCCTTGGCTGGTGGTGCTCTTCAAGCTCACGCGAGGCGATGATGGCTCGCAGGTGTACTACGCCGACGAATCCGTGGGCATTGCGGCCGGCCTTTTTTTGGCTGCGGCCCAACAAGTGGGCCTGGCCACCTTGACGCACACGCCCAGTCCCATGGGCTTCTTGCAAGAGATTTTGACACGCGAGCGGCACGAGAAACCGTACCTTTTGATTCCTGTAGGCTGGCGCGCGGATGGATGCCGAGTGCCAAGGGCAGCTCTCGACAAGAAGCCCTTAGAATCCGTTAGCGTCTGGTTTACTTGACGGCCGCCTGCACTGTATAGCCCAGCAGCTCGTCCAGAGTAGCTGTGGAGACGGCGTGGTAGCGCGACCGCGCGCGGTGGTACAAGGCCAGAGCGCGTTGCTTGCCCGCTGGTGTCTTCGCCAGTTCCGCATACAAGGGCTTGAGGAACTTGCGACGGCCCACCTGCATCAGAAAGGCCTCCAAAGGACCATCGACAGCACTCCAACCTTGAGCCACGCCCAAGCGCAGCCACAGAGCGAGAATCTCGCTGTTTCCCGTAGCTGTGAGCCGGAAGCGCGACTCCAGCGTCTCCATCCACGGAATCGTCAGCGCAGGCTCCATGGTCTCCAAGAAGTGCAGCCAGTGATGCGTGGTCCAACCACTGACCGACAGCTGCGACACAGACGCAGGACCGGCCTGACGCAACACAGCAACCTGGCGTTCCACGCCTCGGAACGCATCACTGCGCGGATCTGGTGCATCCACAGGCAAGCCAGATCCTTCAATCCATGCTGCGAAGTCGACCTGTGTGGCCTCCTCGGGTGTCAAAAGCTTTGTACGAAGCTCCTGCAACAAGACCGCCGTGGTCACGGAGGTGAAGGCATGTCCATCAAACCAGTCACGCAAGAACACATCAAAACGCGCTCGCCCCACAAGCTCTTCGAGACGCATCAGGAACAAGCAGCCTTTCACATACGGCACCAGTGAGAACCCATCATCGGGATGCCGCCCCTCCAAGTCGATGTACAGCACCGTATCGCGGGCCTCCATGGCACGCATTTCGCGCAGCAGATCCGTCTTGGATAGCGCGCGCTCCATCTGTGCGCGCTCAAGCCCGTACACCGCCTCCATGACGCGGTGCTCGAAGTACACGGTGAAGCCCTCGTTCAACCAGAAATCGCGCCACGTCGCGTTCGTCACAAGGTTGCCGGACCAGCTGTGTGCCAGCTCGTGGGCGACCAAGGAGACGAGAGACTTGTCTCCCGCAAGGATCGTGGGCGTGGCGAAGGTCAGGCAGGGGTTCTCCATGCCTCCAAAGGGAAAGCTCGGCGGCAAGACCAGCAGGTCGTAACGCCCCCAGCGGTACGCGCCAAACAGCTGTTCGGCGGCAGCGATCATCGCTTCGGTATCGACGAACTCCGACGCAGCCAGCGCGAGAGTCTCTGGCTCGGCCCACACACCACAGCGCGGACCGAGCTCTTGAAACACGAGCCGCCCTGCAGCCAACGCGATCAAGTACGAAGGCACCGCACGCGTCATGGCAAAGCAGAACGCTCCATCCGCAGCGCGCCAGCGCCGCTCCGCGCTCATGACGACCTCCATGCCGGCGGGCGCAAGCACCCGGGCCTCCCAAGTGGTGCGCACGCCGGGCGAGTCCTGCAACGGAATCCAAGTGCGCGTCAAAATCGCTTGACCTTGGGTGTACAGGAACGGCGCACCGCCTCCGGCCGTCTGGGCCGGTTCCAACCACTGCAAGGCATCAGCCTCGCTGGTGGTTCGCCACCGTACACGGACGGCTTGATCTTCTGGCGCCAAGGAAATCCGCAGCGCCTGACCCAAGCTTTGCGGGCTGGAAGCCTGCGCATCAGGCGCGATGGCATAGACCCGCGGCGTCCCGTCCGAACCTGACACGGCCTCGATGACGAGCCCGCGCGTATCGAGCGTCAAGTACGCTTCACCCGCCTTGCCGGCCTGATCGGGCCTAGCCAAGTCCAATCGGACCACCCCGCGCACCTCGCGCCGAGCAAAGTCGAGCTCCAAGTCGAGTGCCAGATGCGTGACCGCCACGTGATCGGGGCGAGAGTAGCTGTGCAGGTCCATGCGCAAGGCATGGTGCGCACCGAAGACGGAAAAGGCACTCGGAATGTGCTTTCCGATTCGGGCATACTGTGGGCGCGTGGTGACCTCCGTCCGCACAACTTTGCAACGCCTATTGACGCCTCTGCGAGTAGCTGTGGCGCTGGCAGTCAGCATGCTCGTAGCCGAGCTAGGCTTGCGAGCCTGCAACTTTGCCTGGCCCAGCACGCGCGCACGCTTCGTGGTGATGGATCCCAGCGAGGACGCACGCATTCGCGCGGGCACTAGCAGCTTCGCTTTTGACGCCGATCAACTGTGGGTTCCGCTGGCGGGAGCACCCATTCCAGGTTCGGACACCGAGTGCTTTGGAGTGGATGGGCTGCTGGAGCCCGTGCCAGCACGAGCACGCACATCTGGCGTTCTACGCATCGCCATCTTGGGCGCGGATGCAACCGTAGCACCACATCTACCTGCACGCTTGCGCTGGCCCAGCCGCATGCAAAGCGAACTTGCTGCCCGCGGGATCGCATGTGAAGTCGTCGATGCTTCGGTGCCGCTCTATTCGCCTCGTCAAGGACTCGAGCGTTGGCGCAAAGTGGTGCGCACCTACAAGCCTGATGTGGTCATCGCAGCCTATGCCATGGGCAATGCGTGCAAGCCGGCACCTATGCTGCGCACCGACGAAAGGCGCCTCGAGGCCGTGCGTGCAGACCCGAGCTTGTTGCAACCTTGGAGCGCCTTCGGTTGGACGGATCGCCTGCGCGTCGGTCACGCCTTCCGCTGGCTGTGGGATGTGCTCTTCAGTGAAGAGTATTGGGACGGCCGTCATGCCTGGTTCACCATGCTGCGCCTACAACAGACGTGGATGGAGGTCATCTGGCCGGGTGAACGGCGCGTGATGCCCGATGAGTTCGTGGAGTGCCTTGCCTCGCTCGCGCGTGAGATCCGCGCGGAATCGGCCTTGCCTTTGTTTGTGGGCATTCCACCTGCGCCCACGACTCCTGCGGCGGCGGTGCGCGAACTGTACTTGCGCTCCATGGCGCAACAAGCCACGCGTGATCAAGTGCCGTTCTACGACGGACATGCGCTCATGGTGGTAAGCGATGGTGTGCCGCTGTACACCGATGAAGACACACTCAATGCTTGTGGCCATGACCTGTTGGGCCTGCATGTAGCGAGCCAAGTGGCCGCAATGGTGTCCGTACCGCGATGAATGCAGCGACCACGCATTCAGGCGCGTCATGGCGCGAAGCCTTGGCTGCGGCGGCGTTGTTGCTGCTGACGCTGGTGCTGTTCTTCCGTGAGCCGCTGCTGCGCTACAGCGAAGTGCACTATGCGCCGGCGGACCTGACACAAGCTCTCAGCTTGACGCGCTTGGAGGCTGGTCATCCGGCTGGCAACCAACTGATGTCCGATGCCGTGACACAGATGGAGCCGTGGTTGATGTTCAACCGCGACGAACTGGCAGCTGGTCGCGTGCCCTTGTGGAATCCGCTGAACGGTGCGGGCGCACCGCACCTCGCGAACTATCAATCCGCCGTTTTTTCGCCCTTTTCGTGGCCGTACTACGTGCTGTCCTTCAAGGCAGCCTTGTTGGTCTCAGCAGCACTCAAGCTGTTCGCCATCGGATTCTTCACCTGGCTCTACTTGCGCAAGGTGGGCTTGCGCTTCGTGGGTGCACTCCTTGGCGCCGTGGCGTTCATGTACGCAGGACACCAAGTGCTCTTGTTGTACTTCCCGCATGTAGGCTCGATGGTTGCCCTTCCCGCGACCTTGTGGTGCTTGGAGGTCGCCCTGCAACGCTTCGTCAGCGCGCGACTCCACGGCCAACGCCCGCGCTTGATCGCGCCTCTCACCGGCATCACGCTCGCGCTGTGGACTGGACTCATGTCCGGCAACCCCGAGCCGTTCTTCTTCAATGTGCTCTTCATCGCGCCGTATGCGGTGTGGCGACTTGCACAGATGGCCCGCCACCATCCCAAGGCACCTGTGGTGCGCCTTGGCTGCAAGCTGCTCTTCGCGGCAACCTTGGCGGCCGGCTTAGCAGCATTCCAACTGCTGCCCTTCTTCGAGTACCTCGCCAACAGTCGCGTGCTCGAGCAGCGTTCCTACAGGCAGACGCCGCTGGATTGGCAGTGGTGGCCGCTGATGCTGTTCCCTGATCTGCTCGGCAATCCAGCGCTGCCGTACAAGATCTCCATCAACCTGCCAGCGCCGAACTATGAGCTGGTCAATATGGCGTACGCGGGTGGCGTAGCCATGTTGCTGGCCTTGGGGGGTGGCTTCATCGCACTGCGCGATCGACTGGCACGCGTGTTCGCCATCGCAGCGGTGTTGTGGTTGTTGTACGCGTATGACCTGTTTGGTGCGTACGAGGTCTTCCGCTTGATTCCTGGGCTCGACATGGCCCCGATGAATCGCAGCCAAGGCCTGTGGAACTTCTTGGTGGCGTGCTTGGCAGCACTCGCTGTCGATCGCTTGGAACGCCGCGCAGGCCCGCGCCGCTGGCTTGCAGCAGCCATGTACACCGTCATGGCGCTAGCCGGGCTGTTCGCTTGCTTGTGGGGCGCAGACGCTGTGCTCGAGCAGCACGCGCTCGAGGAGTCACCGCACCACCGACTCTTCCTGGAGACGGTGCCACTCCACCTCAAACTTCTGACGGCACTCTACCTCTTGAGCTTGGGGTGCGTGCTTGTGCTCTTGTTGTCGCATCGCGGACGCTTGCGCGCTGCTGCAGGCTTGCTGCTCGTTGCTGGTGTGTACC
>JBILXQ010000173.1:0-5870 GCA_044378375.1 Planctomycetota bacterium | reverse complement strand
CGACGCAGCCGTGGAGGCCGAGCTAGCGGCAGAGATGGCCAAGAAGGGCCTCGTGCGCTGGCAAGACAAGTGGGTGACTCCTGAGGAGAAGTCCCACTACGAAAAGGGCGAAGTGCTCTACCAAGGCGTGTGGATGCTCTTTGCCGAGGCGCAACGCAAGCAAGGCTTGGAGGAGCACGCGGGACAATGGCTGCCGCGCGCCGAAGCCTTGGCGCGCAACAACGGCGCCGAGGTGCAGCAACTCGTTGGTGTGCCGCTCACGCCACTCTTGAACGAACAGTTGGCGCTCTACGCGCAACCCGCGGCGGGCGAGCTCGTGCCGATTGCCGCCGGACTGTTGCGCGGCCGCGCCTGGTTCGACACGACCTTTGCAGCGCCGCCTGGTCTCGACCTGCTTGGTGGACGCTTGGCCGAGTTCTATGTGTTCGTGGATGACGAGCCCTACACCAAAAGCGTGCCGTTGTTCGCAGCGCGTACCAAGACGGTGGGCGCCGGTTGGGATGCAGCTGTGGCCAAGAGCTATGGTTTCTTTTGGAGCGATCCCTATCCGACGAGCTCCGTGCGCCTGTGGAAGCGCGGCATTCCGGACTTGGCCGGGCACTGCTACCACCACTGGGGGCACTTGCTGGCGAACCGTTTGGGCTATGACGGACGTTTGCTGCCGCCGTGGTACGACGAAGGCTTGGCGTGTCTGTTGGAGTTCCGCTCGCATGGTCGCAATGCCGTGTTTTGCCGCGGCAACAAGCTCGAAGAGCCCACAGGGCCCACGACCGGTGGACCGCTCCCCAAGCGCGACACAGGCACCAAAGTAGGTCCGTCCAAAGAGCCACGCGCCAAGGTTGCGCCGTTGGATCCCAAGGCCATGCGCGATGGCCGTTGGAAAGAAGCCCTCGCTGCAGGCATCGATGATCTGCCGAGCTTTGACACCATCGCGAGCTTGCAGTTCACCGAGCTCGATGGCGCCGCGATCGCCGCATCCATGGGCATCGTGGAATGGCTTGAAAGCCGCGGCGAAGGCGCACTGCGACGCTTTCATGATGTGCTGCGCAAGAACGCTCCTGCGGTGCCGGAGCGCGTGCACAGCTCGGGTGGTGCGCGGCGTGCGATGTACGAAGCGGCCTTCCGTGCTGCGGTGCAACTTTCGTTGGATGAAGCCGACAAAGCGTGGCGCGAGTGGTTAAAGCAGAAGTAACTGACGGCGGCGAGCCGCAACCGGTGCGCGAGGCTGCGCAGGCGTTGCCGCGCGTGCCGGGGTATCGTTTGGAAGGCTTGTTGGGGCGTGGCTCCACGGGTGTGGTGTATCGCGCACGCCAAGTTTCGGTAGACCGCGTGGTGGCGCTCAAGATCTTGCACAAAGAGCTCGTGGGCGCACGCAAAGCTGAGTTGCGTTTGCAACGCGAAGCGCGTGCAACCGCCAAGCTGGCCCATCCCAACATCGTCACCGCCATCGACATGGGCGAAGTGGATGGTGTCTGGTGGTACGCGATGGAGTTGGTCGACGGCCAACCGCTGCACAAGATCCTGGCCGAGAGCCGTTTGACCGAGCGCGAAGCCCTGCGCCTGTTCATTCCGATCGTGGAAGCGCTGCAGCACCTGTCGGAGCGCGGCATCGTGCACCGCGACATCAAGCCCTCGAACATCTTGGTCGACACGGGCGGACGAGCGCGCTTGGTAGATCTTGGCTTGGCGCACGCCGAAGACGACCCGCAGATCACCAACCACGGTGGCACGCTCGGCACACCGCACTACATCTCACCCGAACAAGCGCGCGATCCGGGCTCAGCGGATGCGCAAAGCGACCTGTGGTCTCTGGGGGCAACGCTGTACCACGCGGTGTGCGGGCAGCCTCCGTTCCAAGGTGCGAGCGTGGCCGAGATCTTGTCCGCAGTTCTGCATGACAAGGTGCGCGACCCGATCGAGCTGGAACCGACTTTGTCCAGCGGACTTGTCTTGGTTCTGCGCAAGTGCTTGACGCGCGATCGTGAGCGACGCTATCAGGGCCCCGCTGCGCTGCTTGCGGACTTGGAACGCGTGCGCGAACGGCGCGCCCCGCGCGTGACGCGCGCGGGACTTGATCCCGTCAAGCGCGATCCGCGGCGCTTGCTCGCCACGGCGGCGTGGACCACCGGTCTGGCCGGAGCCGTGGCCCTGTTGGCGATTGGAGTCACGCGTGGAGGCTTGATCGGTCCCGCCACTTTGGAACCACCGCCGGAGCCGTGGCAACTGCTTGTGGCACAAGCGGAGAGCTCGCAAGGTGCGGACTTGGCGCAACTCATGGAGCTCTTGGCGCGCAGTGAACCCCTCGTGCGCGCCGCAACGTTGGAGGGCGACGACTTGCGCCGTGTCGAGCGCGCGCACCGCTTGTTGTCCGATCGGCTGGACAGCGAGTTGTGGAAGATCGTGCGCGAGTTTGACCTCGAGCTGGAGTCCGCTCTCCAGTCACGCCGGTATGACGAGGCGCAGGCTCTGCTTGTGGGTGTGTGGCCGCAGCGCTTGCGCGAGCGCTTGGGTGGCCAGCGTTTGCTGCCGTCCGAGGAAGAACAGGCGTTGACCGAGCGTGCTGCGCGTTGGGCTGCACGCATCACCGAAGCACGCACCGCTGCCTTGGATGCGTGGCGCACGGCCTTGCGCACGCACTGGATGCAGGTGCTGTCACCGCGCATCGAACAGGAGCGCGCACGCGGCGCCTGGCGCACAGCACGCGCCGTGTTGGTCCAGTACGAGGGTGGTTGGGCTGCCGAGGTGCCTGCTGCGCGCACCGGGCTTTCCGAGCGCGAGGTCAGCGAGGTCCAAGCCACGCTCGTGGCCGACGAGCTCACCCCGCGCTTGGTGGCCTTGGACGCAGACTGGGCGCGCACCGATCAAGTCTTGGCGGCCGAAGTGGCCAATATGGGCGCGCAGTTGGAGCAAGAGCTGCAGGTCGGCGATGCGCTGGATGCACCCGCCCGTTTGCAAGCATGGTGGGAGGCGCGCGTGGCTGCCGTGCCGATCTTGCCGCAAGAAGAGTTGACGGTGCAAACCGCTGGTCGTGCGCTGCGCACGTGGACCACGCGTCTGGATGTGCTGGAGCGCTCTTTGCCTGCCCAAAGTGCCGTACGCGAATGGACGCGTGTGCAACGCGCGTGTGTGGAACTGACCAGCGCAGGCCGGCGTAACTACCTTGCTGCGGTGCATCTGTTGCGGGACAGCATGCGACCTGAATGGCCGGCTTCCATTCGCGAGCATCTCGATCTCCTGGTGCGCGAGTACCTGCTGCTGCATGAAGTTCTCGTGCGTGCCGCAGCGAATCTGTGGGCGCATGGCGATCGCGAAGTAGAGGTCACCTCAGGCACTCTCAAGCTGCGTGGTCTGGTCAAAGTGGATGCGCAGTGGATCGTTCCCGATCTGGCCGGCCAAGGTGAGTACGTCTCGGCTGCGGTCGAGTCGCTCGCACTGCCCTTTGGTTTGGTCGTCTCGCCCGGAGCAGCCCCGTACCAGTTGGCCTTGCGTGCACGCAGCGGTGAGCGCTTGCCCGGTGATCCTCCGCTTGTCGATGCCGAGAGCTTGGCTGCCTTGGCGCGCCTCGATCGTGCGCAGGCTCGTGATGCGTTGCTCTCGGTGGCGCTGCATTTGCAAGAAGGGGATCTCGGTGGCTTGCGCCTTGATCTCTCCTCACCTGTCTTGGAGCGCGACGATCCACTGGTGTGGAAGGCTCAATTGCGTTTGGAAGAAGGACTCGACGGTAGTCGCGCGGCGGCCTTGGAACGCTTGCGCAGCTTGCGGCGCGAGGTGCGTGGCTTGGAGGCGCGCACATCTGTCGATCCTCAGCGCTTTGTGTGGCGTGTCGACGACTTGTTGAGCGAGTGCGATGCGCTGCTCAAGGAAGACGAGAAGCGCGAGCTGCGCGACATGCGCGCGCTAGTCATGGCTCCGGTGCCACAACAGAAGCCTGCCGATGTCAGCGCGTTTGGCGCAGACAATGTGCGCTTGGCCGCTGACGGGCGCGCTGTGCTGGAGTGGCAACTGAACGAGCGCGTGGGTGGACGATTGGATGCAGGTGGATGGCGCACCGCGCGTGATGGGTGGAGCGTGGTGCGCGCCTTGCGTGACGATGAAGTGGCGACCTTCGGCAGCCCGGCCTTGCCTTTGGTGGCGCCACTCGATCCGCGGGGTGCTTTGTCCGTGCAGGCGACATGTGTGTTGGATGCAGCGGAACCGCCGGACTTGCTGCTGTTGTCGGTGTGTGGTGTGCACGCTCTGGTGGTGGTCGACAAGGGCATCAAGTCGGCGCGCGTCCTGTTGGATGCCGCAGAGGACAAAGACCTGTTGGCTTTGGTGCGGAGGGCGCGGGCCGGTGAAGGGCGCTTGACACAGTTGACCGGCGACACGCTGCAGTTGGGCCTGGACTTCACGCGCAAAGGTGATGTCGTGCGCTTAGAGATGGATGGACGCGCCTTGGTGGATCGTCAGTTGCGTGCTTCTGCTGCGAACGGCGACCAGCGTGTGCAACTGCGCTCAACGCGTCCTGTGCGTTGGCGTACCTTGACCGTCGACGCCGCCACCTGGACTGGCGCCAGCTCTGCGCCTGCGCCGCGTTAGTATCGTGTGCGGCTAGTGTCGTGCGTATTTGACAATCACAGCCCGCGCGGCGCTTAACGCTTCGGGTTGCAATAGATCCTCGACAGCTTGCAGGGCCGCTGCGGGTTCCTGTGCTGCGGCCCCGCAACGCAGGGCACCACGCACATGCGAAGCCAGTTGCCGTGGTTGGTAGAGAGCCGCCAGCGCGACAACGGCCAGCAACTCGCGTTGGCGTGCGGTCAACCCCGCGCGCGTCAGGATGCGTGCATAGCAGTCCTCGTGCACCACACGGGCGAAATCAGGATGAAAGCGAGCGATCAGTGCCCGCACCTCAGGGCTTTTGGCGTCGTAGATCGTGTCGAACAAAGCAGCGCCACGCTCCGTCGGGATGGCGCGCCCTTCGACTTCCTCGGCGTCCCATTCGCCCAAACCGCCCGCTTCCAGCAAGACCGTTTGGCATTCGACCGCGCGTGGTGCACCGGCATAGACATGCGTCATCAGCACCGTTTCGCGCCAAGCACGATCGGGTTCGCCTGTCGGTGCGCTGTGGCGCAGGGCCGCGAGTTTCTCCCAGCTGCCTTGCACACAACAAGCGAAGAGCCGCAACAAGCGCACTTCCTTGGCGGTAAGCATCGCACTCGACCTACAGCAACTGGCCTAGGCTTTGGTGTAAGCGCACAGGATCGCGCTGTTGGAGTGCAGCATCGATGCGCGCCATGCCCTTGGGCAACACGAGCACAATGGTCGAGCCCATCTCAAAGCGCGCCAGCTCCTCGCCGCGTTGCACCATGCGCCCCACGTGCGCGGGAGTGCCATAGCTATCCGGCACAGCGACGACCTTCATGCGTCCCACATTCAGCGCGCCTACCAGCACCATCCACGCGCGGCGTCCCTCGTGCGTGAACTCCAGCACGCAGCGTTCGTTCACATCCAAGACAGCCTTGCGTTCCAGCACCTGCGGTGCAACCGACCAACGCTCGCTATCCAACCACAAGGCGCGCTCCAAGCGCGCCTCGAACGGCGCATGGATGCGATGGTAGTCGCGCGGCGACAAGTAGACGGTGAGGCAATCCGCGCCCTCCAGGTCCGCGCCGGCGCACAGCGGCCCAAGCAGGTCCTCGACACGGTAGTCACGGCCCTTCGCTTGCACCGTGCGTCCCTGGATCACGGGGTGCACGGCTTGCACACGGCCATCGACCGGACACAGGAGCGCGCGCGCATCGCTAGGCAGGGGACGCACACCGCTCTTGAGCTTGCGCACAAAGAACGCGCCGAGTGAGGGGTACTCGCGCAACGGCAGTTCAGCTTCGGAC
>JBILXQ010000172.1:0-5876 GCA_044378375.1 Planctomycetota bacterium | reverse complement strand
CGCGTGGCCACGCGCGTCCAGTCGATCTCTGTGGTGGTGAAGATCTGCGCGTCCGGCTTCCAGGTCACCGTTGTGCCGCGCCGATCGCTGGCACCCAACTCCTTGAGCTGCTTCTTCGTATCACCACGCTCGAAGCCGATGCTCCAGGCTTTGCCGTCGCGCTCGACAATCACCTCAAGCCATTCGGAAAGCGCGTTCACACACGACACGCCTACGCCGTGCAAACCACCGGACACCTTGTAGGCGTTCTTGTTGAACTTGCCACCGGCATGCAGCTTGGTCAGCGCCACTTCGACCGCGGGCTTCTTCTCGGTCGGGTGCATGTCGACCGGAATGCCGCGGCCGTCATCACGCACGCTCACGCCGCCATCGGCACGCAAGGTGACCCAGCAGTTACGCGCATGGCCGGCCAATGCCTCGTCCATCGAGTTGTCGACGACTTCCCAGATGAGGTGGTGCAGACCACGCACATCGGTGTCGCCGATGTACATCGCGGGGCGCACGCGTACGGCCTGAAGGCCTTCGAGGACTGTGATCGACTGTGCGTCGTAGGCTTGCGGTTGAGATTCTGATGACATGTGGTGTGTCAAGTGCGCTGGACAGCGCGCTTAGCCTTTGGACTTGTAGACGATCTTCGTGATGCGTTCGGCG
Organism: Planctomycetota bacterium; assembly: GCA_044378375.1. Classification (GTDB taxonomy): domain Bacteria; phylum Planctomycetota; class UBA1135; order UBA1135; genus SXXH01. Next base: position 5,225 of record JBILXQ010000172.1, on the reverse strand, counting down.
CCGAGGATGCGATTGGCGGCCTCAACCACGCCGGCGCCGGCGAAGGAGGAGAGTTCCATGTGATGCGCTCGCGAGGAGACTTCCACCGTCACGATGCCGCGTGTGAACTTCACCGCGCGCGCGTGACGGCCGTATTGCACTCCTAGCGCGGTGTGCACGGCATCGTAGATCTGCGATTCCTTGGGCCTGCGATTCAGGCCGCTCTCACGCCAGTACACCTGCACGGAATCGGCGAGCTTGCGCAGACCTTGACGCGGGCCGGAGGCAGCCACGATGCGCGCACGACGAGCTTCGGCGGAGTAACGGCCCTTGGGCCCGTTCTCCGCTTCGTCGTCGTACGGTCGCGGCTGGGGCGTGTTCACGCGTCAACCGTGATCGGCATGACGATGTAGATGTAGTTCTCGCCGAGCGTGAACTTGCCAGGGCTCGTGCGTTCGTTGAACTCGAGCTTGACCAGTGCGCCTTCGGCTTGCTTGAAGCCTTCGAGGACATAGTCCGGGTTGAATGCGATCTCGGCCGCGTCGCCCTTGAAGCTGACATCCATGCGCGCACGCGCGCCACCGCGACCAACCGTCTGGCCGGTCAACGACAGCTCGTCGCGCGTGAACTTGAGCTTCACTGCACGCGTCTCGGCGCCAGTGACGTTCGCTACGAGGCGCAGCTTCTGCGTCAGCGTCTCCACATCCGCTTCGATGTAGTTCGAAGCTTCGCGCGGAATCGCAGCGCTGTAACGCGGGAACTCGCCATCGATCAAACGCGCGAAGATCTCCGCATTCTTGGTCTTCAAGCCAATTTGGGTCGCGCCAAAGTGCAGGTGCACTTGTTCCAACGGATCTTCGATGACGCGGCAGAAGAGGTGCATGCCCTTCGCCGGCACGATGGCGGGACGCGGACGATCGACGGGACGCATTTCGAGCGGCGCGCTGGCTAGGGCCAAACGGCGGCCATCCGTGGCAACGAGCTTGAGACCCGTCTCATCGACTTCGGCCAGGACGCCGTGCATCGCGTAGCGACCAGCATCCTTGGCCGTGGCAAAGGCCGTGCGCGACACCAAACGATTGAAGGCACCGCCCTGCATCGAGAATGTTTGCACATCGCCAAAGCTGGAGATGATCGGGAACTCTTCCGGATCCATGGTCACCAACTCGCACTGGTCTTCGCCGCTCTGAATGGTGCAGGTCTGGTCCTGCGTCGACAGCGTCACCGAATCACCGCCCAAGTCGCGCACGAAGTCCAAGGCCACGCGCGCCGGCACCACTGCGATCCCAGGCTCATCCACGCGCACCACGCCGCTCTTGCCGGCATCACCCTCGGCTTGCGTGGTGACCGGAATGCGATAGCGCACCGAGCACTCAAGGTCCGTGCCCAAAATCTCCACGGCATCGAGCGTGGCCACAAGGCACACGTTTTCGAGCACGGGCTTGGTGCTCTTGCCAGGAATGACGTTGTTCACAACGGCTAGGCCGTCGCGGAGCTTGGAGCGGTCGCAGGTGATCTTCATGAGGTGCGGTAGGTGCGAGAGACGAAGGGACGGAGTCGAACACAACGAACGAACACGGTGAGGGTGTCTCTCTACTCTCCTTCTAAGAGATATAGAGATTCATCATCTTCATATAGGGCCCTTCATTTCGTGGACAACTGCAGGCGAGACGCGCGCAAGTGCCGAGGAAACAAGAGGCTTTGGAGTCGGTTTCGTTCGTGGAGAGAGCGTGTCAGGCGGTGGACGAAGCGTGGATAAGGCGTGCATTGCTCCACGCTCATCCACAGCCCCTGGCGGAGCCCTGCCGAAAGCTGTGGAGTGGTGTGCACAGCACCCCTACTTATCCACGCTTATCAGCAGCTCAACCGACAGTTGTCCACCCCGTGGGATGGCCTTTGATTTTAGTTCTAGAGAGAGCTGCAACCAAGGTTAGACCGGGGTCTATCCTTGGTTGCAAGTTGTTTACAGGTAACGACTTGTGAGGGCGATGCTAACGCGGGTCAGCGCCCGTTCACGTTGTGCGCTGGCGCAGCTGTGCCAACAGCTCTGCGACCGTGTCTCCGCACTGCGGATCGCTCTTCGCAAGGCCGTCAATCTTGTCGATGGCGTGCAGCACCGTGGAGTGATCGCGGCCACCGAAATAGCCGCCGATATCCTCAAGCGAGTGGTTCGTCAGCCGCCGCGCCAGGAACATGGCGACTTGGCGCGCGTGTGCGATCGCATTCGTGCGGCGCCGGCCCTGCAGCTCGCTGGGACGAATGGCATAGCGCTGTGACACCGAGGCGATGATCTCCTCCATCGTCGGCTCACCGCGTCGTGCGACGAAGACTTCGCGCAGAGCCTCGCGCGCCGTCTCGACGCTGATGGGCGCGCCGATCAGGCTTGCGTGCGCCAGCACACGCGTCACAGCACCTTCAAGCTCGCGAATGTTGCTCTCGATGCGTTCCGCCAGCAGTCGCGCCACGTCATCGGGGAATTCACGGCCTTTATCGCGGCTTTTGCGCTTCAAAATCGCCATGCGCGTCTCGTAGCACGGCGGTTCGATCTCGACCACGAGACCCCACTTGAAGCGCGACACCAAGCGATCTTGCAGCGTCGGAATGTCCTTCGGCGGGCTGTCCGATGACAAGACGATTTGCTTGCCTGCTTGGTACAGCGTGTTGAAGGTGTGGAAGAACTCCTCCTGCGTGCGCTCTTTGTTGGCGAGCAAGTGGATGTCGTCGACCACCAACACATCGACATTGCGGTACTTGTCACGGAAGCGTTGCAGGTCGCTCTTCTCGAGTGCGTCGATGAAGTGGTTCACGAACGACTCGCACGACAGGTACAGGATGCGCGCCTGCGGATTGCGCGACAGGATCGAGCTGCACATTGACTGCAGCAGGTGCGTCTTGCCGAGACCGACCGGCCCGTGCAGGAAGAACGGGTTGTAGGTCTTGCCCGGTGCTTCGGCGGCGCCGGCGGCGGCGGCGTGCGCAAAGCGGTTGCAGGGCCCCACGACAAAGTTGTCGAAGGTGTATTTGGGGTTCAAAACCAGCTCGGAGTGCAGCGCGCCTGGCGCTACATCGGCACTCTGGATGACTTGCACCCCGCTCCGGCGTTGGGGCGTTGCGGCGAGAGGAGCCGTCTCGGCGCGTGCTTGCGGGTCGCGCGTCGGGATCAGCTCGGCGTCGACCTCGATCTCTACGGTGCGCGGTGACCCGAAGACCTCCAGCATCGTGTCGGCCAGCGGTTCGGTGTAGTTCTTGCGAATCCAGTCCTTCGCGAACTCGTTCTGGACCGCGAAGACCACGCGGTCGTCATCGACGCGGCGCAAGGCGCTGCGCTTGAACCAGGTTTGGTACGGCTCCGCACGAATGCGCGTTTGGAGCGCACGCGTGACCTCGGCCCATGTGCGGGCGAGAGCGTCAGCATCCGCTGGTTGCAGCGGACGGCTGGCGGCAGGCAGACTGGCAGCGGACAGGGAGCCGGTTTCCATCAGGGGGCGGATGGGTTCTGCAGGGGGACGGTCGTGACAGCGCTGCAGGGGGGCTGCTTGGCCGTGGGAGCGGCGCGCGCGGAAGGCTGATTGTCGCGTGTCTTGATGCTCCGTCAACAATTTGGAGCCGACTCGTCCGCAAGATGTGCGTGAGCGCGAGACTTAGCGCAGCGACGAAAAAGTTCTCCGCAGGATATCCACAGCCATGTGGACATCTTCACTGCGTGTGTCGCGGCCCAGCGACAAGCGTAGGGCGGCACGGGCGGCGTCGCGCGCATGTCCGCATGCCAGCAAGACATGAGATGGTTCGAGCGAGCCGCTGGCGCAGGCCGAGCCGGCGCTAGTTTCCAAGCCTTCCAGATCCAGCCGCGCCACGAGTGTGCGGCCGTCGGTGCCTGCCACGCTGAGGTTGAGAGTGTTGGGCAGGCGGTCGGGTGCGTCGAGTGGCGGCCCGTTGAGTTGCACGCCCGGGACCTGGGCGGTCAGCAGGCTCCAGAGCTGGCGACAGTTGCTAGCCATCTGGGCAGCAACCACCGGTTGTTCTGCTACGGCCAAGCGTAGAGCGGTGGCTGTGGCTGCAATCGCCGCCACGGATTCTGTGCCGGGGCGCAGGCCGTACTCTTGGCCTTCACCATCGGCCATAGGGACTAAGCGTGTGCCCGCTTTGACCCACAAGAGGCCGACACCGCTGGGCCCGCCAAACTTGTGCGCGCTAAGCACGGCGATGTCCGCGCCACAACGCGCAAGCTCCAGCGGCACCCGGCCTGCGGCCTGCACTGCGTCGGTCACCAGCCAGGGTCGCTCATGGCCGTAGGTGGTATCGAGCGCCGTGCGGATGGCGCTGATCGGCTGGATCGTGCCGATTTCGTTGTTGGCTGTTTGGATGGCCACGACGCCCGCGTGCACCGAGCGCGCGGCGTCCACCACAGCCTCAGGTGCGATGCGTCCGCACGCATCCACCGGCACGTAAGCCACCGGCACGCCCTGGGCAGCAAGGCGCGTGGCCACACCCAGCACGGCGGCGTGCTCGATGGCGCTGACGACGAGACCACGGACCGCGCCGCTCGCGTGCGCTTGGCGCGCCCACACGGCGCCGTACAGAGCCAGCTGCAGTGCCTCAGTGCCCCCGCCGGTGTAGCTGATCTCATCTTCCTTAACGCGCAGGGCGGCCGCGGACTCTTCGCGCGCTTCGTCGAGGAGTGCGCGCGCGGCTCGACCAGAGGCATGCACGCTCGAAGGGTTGCCGTAGTGGCGTTCGGCTACCTCATTCCAACGCCGCAGCGCCTCGGCTCGCAACGGAGTCGTGGCGTTGTGATCGAGATAGATGCGCTTCACGGAAAGGGCCACGGCGTTTGCGACAGCGTGCGCAGGTAGAGCGCTTCGTATTCCTTGACGACGGTGTCGCGCGCAAAGCGCTCGACGGCGATCTCTCGTGCGCGCATACCCATTGCGTGCGCGCGTGGGCGATCGCGCAGCAAGCTCACGAGTGCATGCGCGTAGCCCTCAAGATCATCCGCCTGCGTGAGCAAACCGCTTTCGTTGTGTGTGACGACTTCTGCCACGCCACCGACAGCAGTCGAGACCACAGCCGTGCCGCAGGCCATGGCCTCAAGCGCGGACAGCCCAAAGGACTCATCCGAAGATGCCAGCGCAAACACATCTGCAGGTGACAAGAGTTCTGGCAGAGCATCGCGCTCGCCCAAGAACTGCACGCGCGGTCCCAAGCCAAGCTCACGCACGAGTGCTCGGCAGGCTCCGTGTTCAGGA
>JBILXQ010000171.1:0-5927 GCA_044378375.1 Planctomycetota bacterium | reverse complement strand
CGGCGAGTGCTTCTTCGCGGGCCTTGTGCTCGCGCATTTCGCTTTCCAGTGCTTTGAGGTGCTCGGTCTGCGGGCGCAAGCCGTCGAGCTCGAGCTCCTTGGACGCGATGTCCGCATCCGCTTGCACTTGCGCACCGAAGGCCTCGAAGGCCCACCACGTGCCCACGCCAGCGTTGATGGCCACAACGGCCGCGAGCGCAGCCACAAGCTTGACCGGCGTGCGCGTTGCGGCGCGCTGGTCAGCAGGAAGCAAGTTGATCCGGATCATGCGGCACGCACCCTCGAGGCCAGGCCCACGGCGACGGCAAGCGTCGGGGTCCAGCGGCCCAGTTGTTCGACATCCACGCGCGATTCATCGACGCGCAAGCCCTCCAGCGGGCTCCACCAGCGCACCGGACGCTGCACTGCGAGTTCCAGTTGTTCGCGCGTGCCGGCGCACAAGGCACCCCCACCCGACAACAACACCTCGTCGACCACTACGCCTTCGTGGTGCTCCACATACTCCAGCGACAAAGCCAACTCGTTGGCGAGGTCCTCGAGTACCGGCGCTGCTGCGGCGGCTACTTGTTCATCTGCTTCGCCCGAACGTTTGGCTTCCTCGGCCTGGACAGGATCGAGCGACATGCGGCGCGCCACAGCAGCCGTCATGTCCGTGCCACCGATCGGGATCTCGCGACTGAAGCGCGTGCGACCATTGGCCAAGACATGAATCGAGGTGCGCACGGCGCCCACATCGACGAGCGCCACAGCACCGCGCGGCGTACCGTCGGCTTCCGGAGGCGCACACAACTCCCAGGCGTTCGCTAGCGCGAACAGATCCACATCGATGCACTCCGGCGCGAGCCCGAGCGAACGCACTTGCGCCACACGCTCATCAACCAGCGAGTTGCGGGCAGCAGCCAGCAACACGGTGCGCGTCTTGGCCTCGGGCTCAAGGGCATCAAGCGCTTGGCAATCCAAGCGGCACTCATCCACATCGAAGGGCAAGTACTTGTCGGACTCAAAGCGAATCGCAGCGCGCAGCTCTTCGTCCGACATCAGTTGCATGGGCACATAGCGCACAACCGTCGAAGGACCTGCCAACGCCGCAGCAGCGCGCCGGGCCTTGAAACGCCCTTGTTTCATCAACTCCGGCAACACATCCGCGGCCGTGCTACCGGCGGGAATCTCCATGTGCGCAAAGCCGGTGATGACCGGCTCAGGCCCATGCAAGGTGATCTCGACTGCCTTGACGGCAGAGGAGCCAACATCAAGGCCAAGCAGAGTGCGGTTGCGTCGCCAGTACAAGTCGTTGTCCCCCAAGTGCGCGGTGCGTGTGCAGGAGCACAGCAACCCCCGCTTGGGGAAAGGAATCGGATCTACGCGGTGCAGATCCTGAGCGCAGCCGTGTTTTTGCGCAGAATGGGAAGGAAGTTCCCGCTGGGCTGGCGCGGCGCGAGGGTGAGCTCAGTCCAGTTCGCCGAAACCCGACTCAACCAAGGCCACGAGCGCATCCACCAGGTGCTGGGCATCTTCACCCTCGGCACGCAGGTGCAACTCGGCTTCCACAGGCGCCCCCAAGGTCATCAGGGACAGGATGCTCTTCCCATCGACCTCATTGCCCCCGCTCGCCACACGCAAAGTGGACTTGTGGGCCTGGGCAATGGTCACAAAGGCATGACAAGGACGCGCATGCAGACCTGCAGCGTTCTTGATGCGCACGCGACGTTCGACAGCCGTGCCTCCCATGGGGTCGGGATGATAGCAGGTGTCGCGTGGCGATATACAAGCGAACGGGGCCGTTAGACGACCCCGTTCGCGTTACACGACCCCAGCGCGGACTAGTGCGGCTTCGACAAGCGTTCGCGGCGGCGCGCCACGAGGTGCTTCTTGAAGTGACGCTCTAACAGGCGGTCCAAGCGCGCGACAGCTTCGTCGAGCGCACTGCCTGCATGATCCGAACGAGCGTCCACTACAAGGACAGCGCCATGGCCCACAGAGGCGACGAGTTCCACACGGTGCTCCGCGTGGACACGCTCCAACATCGCCTTGAGGGAAATGACACGATCAGCGTAGTGGCGCAGCGAAGCGAGTCGTTCCTCGCAATGTTCGCGGACCATGGCCGGGTAATCGTGGTGCAGGACGGACACGTGCAGTTGCATCAGGATCCTCTGCGGTTCAGCGTTTAGACCGAACCTCTACCGACAGTTGGCTGAGAGAGACGCGGACCACGGCGTCCCGAGGTGGGGCGCCGGACTCGTCCTCTGGTGCGATCATCGCACCGTGCGCCCAAGTGCGAAAGCCACCTCGGCGCATTTCCCGTTTCGGCCACTAGGCCTGCGTAGCCGAAGCGAAATCGGCCTAGTCAAAACAACCCGGAGGTGCGTATTTGGATGCACCTTTGGCTCCGGGGCCTACGAACAACGGCTGATCGTACAGCACACTGACTAGGTACAGCCCTTGCGGCGGAGCCGTGGGCCCCGCCTCGTTGCGCGCACGCTGCTCCAAGGCACGCGTTACACAAGCTGGATCGCGATGGCCCCGCCCCACATCTAAGAGCGTGCCTGCGATGGTGCGCACCATGTTGTAGAGGAATCCATCGCCCTGCACGACGAAGAAGAAGCGGTCGCGTCGCGCCACGATCTTCAAGCTGTGGATCGTGCGGATGTGATCCTTGCGCGGCGAACCTGTGTTGCCAAAGGCCGTGAAATCATGCTGTCCCAGCAGCAGTCGTGCCGCGCTACGCATCTTGTTGAGGTCGAGCGGCCACGGAATGTAGTGCGTGTACGGACGCATCAACGGCGGAGGAAAGCGCGTGGTCACCACGTGGTACATGTAGCGCTTGCCGCGTGCATCGAAGCGCGCATGAAAGTCGTCGTGGCATGTCTCCAACTTGGGCACCGACAAGCCCTCGCCTGCATGCGCGTTCAACGCATGACGCAGACGATCATCGGGCAAGTCGCAGGCCAGACGCGCGTGCGCCACTTGTCCCAGTGCATGCACACCGGTGTCGGTGCGTCCCGCGCCGTGCACGACCACCGTCTCGCCGGTGATGGCGAGAAAGCACTCTTCCAAACGCTCTTGCACCGACGCGAAGCCATCTTGGCGTTGCCAGCCAAAGTAGCGTGAGCCGTCGTAGGCCACTTGGAATCGGACAGTGCGCATAGCGGGGCGCACAGGATAGCGCGCGAGCGCATTGCGTGGGCTCAGCTCGCGCTACGGCGACGATACGAGGTGGGAATCCCCAGCTCCTCGCGCCAGCGTGCAATCGTGCGGCGCGCAGCTTGAAAGCCGCGTGCAGCCAAGCGTGCCACCAACTCATCATCGGAGAGCGGTTGGCGCGGATCTTCGGCCTTGATCAGGGCGGCCAGTGCTTCGCCCAGCGACTCGCGCGCCCGCGTGGTGTCGCCACCGGCCGCCACTTGAAAGAAGCGCCGCAGCGGCAAGATGCCAAACGGTGTTTGCACGTACTTGCCTGCAACGGCACGCGAGACGGTGGAGAGCGCCACACCCAAGGTCTCCGCGACTTCACCCATCGACAAGGGCGCCAAGTGGTTCAAACCGTGCCGCAGGAAGGCGTGCTGACGCACAAAGACCTCGCGAGCCACGGCCAAGAGCGTGCGCCGGCGACTCTCCAATGCGGCCGCAAGATCACGCGTCTCCTTGAGCTGAGCACCCAAGAACTTGCGCACCTGAGCATCATCACGACGCAACTCAGCCAACCGCGCGAGTCCGGGCTCAACCTCGACCGAGGGCAGCGCACCATCACACAAGCGCAGTTCAAAGCCGCCATCCAGCTTGGGCTCGACCTCGAGCTCGGGCGTGACCGGCGCTGCCACGGAGACATCCAAAGCACCGGGCGTTAGCTCCAGCTGCCCGAGGTCCTCCAACAGCTCGTTGAGCATCGACAGATCGATGCCCAGTTCCTTGGCCACGCGTGCGTGCTTGTGGGCCCCTAGGTCGTCCAAGAAGTCCTCGATCAAGCGCGCAAGGAGTTCGTAGCTGCCACGCGTGGGATCCAACTGCAGCAACAGTGCTTCGCGTGCATCGCGCGCGCCCAAACCACGCGGTTCCAGCGACTGCACCACCGCGATGGCACGGCCTAGTTGAGCGTGATCGCGTTCCAAGCCGGAAGAGTGAGCCAGTTGGAGCAACTCTTCGTCGCTGCAGCTCAGGAACCCGCGCTCATCGAGCGCGTCAAGCAAACACGACACCCAGCGCGCGTCGAGCTCGGGCAGTTGGCGCAAGGCGAGCTGCGCGCGCGCATCCGCACGCACGGTGCTGCTGCGATCTTCTAGATTGGCCAACCACTCGGCATGGTCCGCAGTCGCTTGGCGCGCAACGCGCTGCGGGGGACGCACGACCAGGGTGGCGTTGGTCTCGGCCTTGTGGAGCAAGTACTCGTACAGCTCGTCCGGCGGAGCCGCGAGCACCTCCAAGCCCTGCAACTGGCGCGGCTCGAGCACCATGCGCTGCTCGGCGCGTGCAACCTGCGAGGTCGCTAGCGACGGGCTGCGAGGGTGAGGTCCGCGGGGCTTCTCCATACCCTGCGTTTCGGCTGGTTCGGCTGGCCGCTTGAGGGGGCTGCAGCCCGATCCCAAGCAAACGACTGGCCATCAGCTCTAAGTATCTGCCAGAAAATGACTAAGAACGCGGCGCCCGACGCGCTTTCACGACGCGTCGATGCTCCAGCGCGTCCTCCAGAATCCCACGATGGAGAAACTCGATCGCTGTGCCGGCCGGCAAGCCGCGCGCCAGCCGCGTGACATGCAAGTCGTCGCGCTGCAACGACTCCAAGGCTTCCAAACACGCCAGTGCGGTCGCCTCGCCTTCCGCATCGGGATCCATGCCCAGGCACACCTCGTGCACCGCGCCGCTGCGGGCACGCTGCACCAGCTTCGGAATGGACAAGTGCCGAACTTCCGTGCCTTCCGCCACATTCAAGGCGCCGTAGAGCACGTGGTAGAGCCCTTTCCACGCGGCTGCGCGCTCCATGGCTTCCACTTGGCGCGGCTCTTCCACCACGAGAATCAAGCTACGGTCGCGCTCGTCATCGCCACAAATGGCGCACGGCTCATGCTCGGTGACATTGCCGCACACTGAACAGCGTTTGACTTGGGCCACAGCATCATCGATCGCGCGTGCCAAACCGCGCGCCTCGTCATCGCGCAATACATGGAAGGCCAAACGCTCGGCACTGCGGCGGCCAATGCCTGGAAAGCGCTCGAAGGCTTGGATCAGCTCCTCGAGAGCACGCGGATAGGCCATTAGTACAACCCCGGCAAGTTCAACCCGCCGGTGACTTTGCTCAAGCGCTCTTTGCGCACCTTCTCACTGCGGCGCTGGGCATCCCGCACAGCCGCCGCAACCAGGTCTTCGAGCATGGCTACTTGCGTGGGATCCACGCATTGTTTGTCGAGCTTGATGCGCACGATCTCGCCTTGACCATCGACCTCGGCACGCACGGCTCCACCACCCGCGACGCCTTCGATGCGGGCGGCCTTGAGCTCTTGGTTGGCCCGGTCCAGTTCCTGCTGCATCTGCTGGGCCTGCTTGAGCAGGTTGCCCATCTCACCAAACCCACTCATGCTCCATCCTCCACACGGCCTTCGAACAGACGCGCCACACGCTCGGTCCACTCGTCGGACTTGCCCTTCATGCTGCTGGCGTCTTGCAAGTAAACCTCGACCTCGCGGCCGAGGATCTTCGTCAAGAGAACCTTACACACCGCTTTGGTCTCCGGATTTGCCAAAAGCGGCTTCTCGGACTCTCGCGGCAACTTGAAGCCGATGACCACGCGACGGGCGTCGAGATCCAGCAACTTGCCGCGCTCGGCAAACAGCACGCCCAACTGCGGATGCTGGGCTTGCAGGTCCTCGACAAGGCGTGCATACGCATCTTGCGTGCCACTCAGCGCTCCCCGCACAGGGCGCGGCGGAGCCAGCGTG
>JBILXQ010000170.1:0-5965 GCA_044378375.1 Planctomycetota bacterium | reverse complement strand
CAAGAGCGGTACTTCAAAGGGCAGCGAGACCATGATCGGTGCCGCCACATGATCGGGACCATGGTGGCCAGCATTCGCATCCAAGGTCGACGGCACCACGTGCAGGTACAGCGTTTCGAACGGCGAATCGCCCTCGTGGTGCGGCGTGTAGTGGAACGCAAGCCAAATAGGCGCGAAGATCGCCGCCGCGATCAGCAAGAGGCGCACAATGCCGGCCCCGCCGGTAGCTTGATTCGTCGTCGCTTGTTGGGAGCTCATCGTCGGGTGGGGTGAGTCAGTTGGACGGTGCCGAAGTAGACGCCGTGGAAGCTCCCGCAGCACGCCGCGTGGAGAGGAACCGCGCGCTTTCGATGGTGCCGGGGATGAGGATCACAAGTGCCGCAGACACGAAGGTCAAGAGGAAGGCCTTGGAGTCGATGCGGGCGGCGAGCTGGTCAATGCCACGGAAGGCCAAGGCACCCAACAGCAACACCGCGAGCTTGGCCAGGAAACCCTCGACCATGGCGCGGAAGATCTGCTGCGGACGGTAGCGCGCGGCGTGGCGCAAGCGCAGCACCGAAAGGCCTGTCAACGCGGCTCCGGCCAAAGCGCCGCACAGGATTCCCCCTCCGACCGCGCCCCCTTGCATCCATGCAAGCACTCCAGCGACGGCAAGCGTCGCCAAGAGCACGAGTGTGGTCGGTGAGAGAAACACGGGGGGAGTCATTTGCGGGGGCCACTGCGAGGAGGCGGCACAGCGCGCACGAGTGCGACGGTGGCACCGACGGAGCCTAGAAGGCATCCGGCGAGCAAACACCAGGGAGAGGTGTCCAACGTCGAATCGAGCCACCAACCCGCGCCCGCAAAGACCACCATCGTCGCGGCGAATTGGAATCCAAGCCCTGCATAGCGGGCTAGATCACGATCGTGCGAGGACGGGGGCATGGCGGAGACGGGAGCTGCGGTTCCTTGAGCGGCCAGGTTGTGAGGAGAGCACCTCCGAGCGCTGCCCCAGATGCGGTGGGATCTCGCGCGGAGATTTTGGGGGAAAGAATGTAAGTACGAAGAGCCCCGCGTCAATGAAATCCTAGCGAAAACTGCACAGTGTCAAGTGGACCGTGCAGGCGCTATCCTATTCGCCCCGTTTGCGGCCCTTCCGGCCGTCTGCGAATCAGTCCACCCCCTACGCCGGAGAATCACCATGTCGATGGAACGCACCCTCGTCCTCCTCAAGCCCGACGCCCTGCAGCGCGGCCTCGTGGGCGAGATCATCTCGCGCTTTGAAAAGAAGGGCCTCAAGCTAGTCGGCCTCAAGATGCGCAACTTCCCGAAGGATCTGCTCGAGAAGCACTACGCCGTGCACAAGGAGCGCCCCTTCTACCCGACGCTCGTGGGTTTTATGAGCTCGGGCCCCGTGGTGGCGATCGCGCTCGAGGGCAAGGACGCCATCGAAGTCGTGCGCAAGATGATGGGCAAGACCAACAGCCGTCAAGCTGAGCCGGGCACCATCCGCGGTGACTTGGGCATGAGCTTCTCGAACAACCTGGTGCATGGTTCGGACGGCCCGGAGAGCGCCAAGTTCGAACTCGACCTGTGGTTCGGCGATGCCGCTGAGCGTTGCACTTGGGATCCGGCGGATCTCGGCTGGCGCTACAGCATCAAGGAAGAGCTGAGCTGAGCACGCACCTGTTGCCGCACCTGTTTTTGGGCTCGTCGCACGTCGCCGAGCTGGTGGCCGAACTTGCTCCGCGCGTCGCGCATCTTGTGGTGCGCGACGCGCATGCACTTCCACCGGCGGATCTGGTGCTGGTGCTGGTGGAGTCGCTCGAGGATACGCGCTCACGGCGTGTGTTTTTGCGTGTGTCGGCCGATCCCGATGGCGCGCGCATCTGCGCCGACCGCTCGCGCGTCAGCGCGCATACGGGACCGTTGGGGCCTTTCTTCCGCGCCTGTCAAACACACTTGACAGGTGCGCGGCTAGTCAAGTTGTCGCAAGTCGCGGGCGATCGCCTTGTGGCCCTTGAATTCAAGTGTGCGGACGACCACAAGCGCACGCTCATCGCCGAGCTCGTGGGACGCCACGCCAACATGGTGCTTCTCGGCGGCAGCGACATCATCGAACATGTTTTGGTGCCGGCGGAAACGCGCTTGAAGGTGGGCGCCGCCTGGACGCCCCCGCCTGGACGCGCCACGCAAGGCACCCGCACCGCTCTGGTCGATGTCTTCCCCGAGCCGGCGGCTGCACCGCGTCTTGCCCCTGACGAAACGAGCGACCCCTACCCGCTTTCGTGGCGTGTCAACTGTGCTTTACAGGCGCAGGCCACGTATGCGCACAGCCATCGCGAGCGCAAGGACCTGCTCGAACGACTCGAACGGCGACTCAAGAACGCCCACAACCTGCTCGCCGGTTTGGAGCAACGCCGTCAAGCGGCCGAGGGTCACGAGCGTGTGCGCTGGGATGCCGAGCTGCTCAAGCTGCACCTCACCAGCGTGCCGCGCGGTGCCAAGTCGGTGGACTTGGAGGACCTGTACAACGAAGGCCAGACGCGCACCGTCAGCCTCGATCCCAAGCTGTCCGTGCGCGACAACATGGAGCGCCTCTTCGAGAAGGCCAAGAAGCTCGAACGCGCACAAACGACCATCGTCGAAGAGCTGGCCCTCGCCCAAGCCAAGCACCAGCGCTTGGCGGACTTTGTCGCGCGCGCCAAGGACGAAGCCGAGTCCGTGGACGATCTGGAGCGCGCGGCCATCGCTGGGGGCGTGCTGGACCAAAAGCAGGCCGCGCCTCAGAAGCAAGCCGCACCTGCGCCGCGACTGCCCTACCGCACCTTCGTAGGCAAGGCGGGCTCCGAGATCCGGGTGGGACGCAACGCCAAGGACAATGACGCCCTGACCTTCAAGCACGCCCGCGGCAATGACCTCTGGCTGCACACGGCAGACACACCTGGTTCGCACGTGGTCTTGGTGCTGGCCGGAAAGCCCGAAGCGCATCCCGAAGAGCTATTGGACGCGGCCCATTTGGCCGTGCACTTTTCCCCTTTAGAGGGCGCCACCAAAGCGCGGGTGCACGTGGCTCCGCGCAAGTTGGTGCACAAGCCGCGCGGCGCCAAGCCCGGTCTGGTTACCCTTTCAGGCGGCAAGGTACTAGACCTGCGGCTGCAGCCTGAACGCCTCCAACGGCTCTTGGGTGCTCATCGCCCGCCTGCAAGCTAGACTCATGTTTACCTCTATGCGCTACCCCCTCCTGCTGCTTGCGCCTCTCTTCCTCGTGGGCTGCCAATCGGATGGCGAGCCGACCGCCGAGCAGAAGGAGAAGATGCTCGAGCTGTACACCGAAACCGCGCAGAGCTACTACCAGATGGGCGAGGTTGAGCGCGCCGCTGGACAGGCGGAAAAGGGCTTGCTGCTCGATCCGGACAACCAGCAACTGAAGCTGGTCTTGGCCTGGTCCCTCCAACGCCGCGGCAAGACAGAGGACGTCGCACGCGCTGAGGGTTTATTCCGTGAAACAGCCTCGAGCGGCGACTTCCGTGCCTTGCTGGGTATGGGTGATGCGCTGGAGCGCAAAGGCCTCGCCTACGCCGAAGCGGCCGACAAGATCGAGTCGGGCGATCGCGTGACGGAGGCCGCCGATCCGCAACAACGCGTGCAAGAGTTGCGGGCCAAAGCCAATGCATGTTGGCGCGAGGCGCTGGATTGGTATCGCCAGACCATCGCCAAGCAAGCGGACAACAGCGATGCCCACGGCGGCTTGACGCGTGTGCATACCTTGTTGGGCGAACGCCGCGAAGCTCTGGCCGCCGCGGATCGCGCGCTAGAGATTGTGACTGCCGACTACGCTTTTTGGGAGCAGCGCGTGCGCGCCCCCGATGTGCGCATCGAAGAAGAGAAGCGCATGCGCAGCTTGCTCGGGCGTTTGCAGAAGATCCTGATTGCGACGCACATGACGGCCTACCAGCTGTGTGTGGAGCTCGACCAAAAGGCGGCGGCGCTCGGTCATTTGGATGCTGCGCTAGCCTTGGATCCGGAACGCGCGGATGCGTACAGCCGTCGGGCACAGTTGCGGTTGGAAGCTGCGGATTACGCCGGTGCCGCCAAGGACATCGATGCATTCCTCGCGCGCAGCGCACTGGCTTTTGAGCATCCAGACATGAAGAAGGCCTGGCAGATCCGCCGCGAGGCGGAGGCTGGCCTCAAGCGTCAACCGGCGAGCAAGCCCTAGTTGGCGCTGCTCCCCTAGTAGTTGGAACGGTGTGTGAGCGTGCGGCGCTTGCCGTTCGCGTCTTGGATGACGATGACCAAGTCTTCACCCGGGCGCCGATCTTGCAGCACCCGAGCCACTTCCTCGCGCGACGGCACGGGCGTCCCATTCAGCTCAAGGAGCACATCCCCGGCGCGCAATCCCACCTGGGCGGCGATGGAACCATCGACCACCTCCTCGATTTGTAGGCCGCCGTCCTTGGGTTGGCACATGACGCCCAAGACACTGCGCTGCTGCATGGGCTGCAGCACTCGGCGATCCGGCACCATCGGCATGCGACTCGGCGGGGCAAGCTGATCCTTCAGCGCGTTCTCGGCTTCCAGTTCTGGATGGGCTTGGTAGATCTCGTCCAGTGTACGCCCCTCGTAGACCTTGACCTCCTCGGGGCCATTCCCCGTACGCGTGCGCACTTCCACACGCGCACCGTTGGGGTCTTGGCGCGTCTCGACCTGCCGCTGTTGGCGCGTCATGGGGCCCTCGCGCTCGAACGCACGGCCAAAGTCGCGCTCCACATCCTCCCGCAGGCGCTCCATGCGCTGCTGCAAGTCCTGCATGCGCTCGTGCATGCGCTCCTGCATGTCGCCCCAACCGTCAGTACGGAAGGTACGCAAAGCACCGCGTGCACCGCGACGATCCAACTCGCGCAGCAGTAGACGCGCGCTCCACGCCAACTCGTCCTGACCACGCGACCAAGCGCGCACCTCATCGGCGATGCGTGCGTCCTTACGCGCCAACTCCAGAAGCTCGGCGTAGCTCTGCTCACGCGCATTCAAGTCGCGCTGGCTTAGGCGTTCGCGCCACTCGGACGCTTGGAACACCTGTTCAAACGACTGCGCACGCGGCGCTTGCGGCTGTACGGGCTGCAGGACCTCTTGCTGCTGTTGAGGTACGAGCGCCAACAGGCCCAGACCGATCAAGGCGTGGATCGTGGTCATAGTGTGTGCTTCAGCGTGTTGTTGATGTCAGCGTGTAGTCCAACCGACCGTCGAAACAGAACCACCAGGCGTCAACACACGCCCGGCGTTGTTCTCCATCCACGGCACTTCGATCGTGCGCGTGGCCGAATGACGCAGCGGCATCTCTGACGCTTGCAGAGGGCGCAATGCGTCCCCGTCGACGGCGGCAACTCCAGCAGCGCTCACCGGGATGGGCACGATATGCGGCGTGGTGGGATTCGGTACGGCCTGCGATACGACCGGGGTCGCAACTTGGGGTGCGACTTGCGGCACGCGCAGTGCCAAGAAGCCCAGCACTCCAGCTGCGGCGGCCGCGGCTGTCCAACGGACCAAGCGCAGGCGCGACTGAGCAGATTGTGACAACGCAGGTTGCGACATCACCACCGCGGGCGTGACCGTTGGCGAGGCTTGAATCTGTGGCAGCAGCGAAGGCACAGGCCCTTCCGCGCGCACCTGCACTCCCAACACCAACACGCGCCGCGCTTCCTGCGCACGCTGCGTCAAGCTCGCACACGACTTGCACTGGCGTACGTGAGCCTCCACACGCGCGAGCGCCGCACGGCTCAAGTCTCCGCCACTGTAGAGCGGCAAGGACTGCCGCGTGTAGGTGCAGTCAGGGTGTAGGTGATGGGAGTTCATGCGTGTATGCCGGTGCAGGGTCTACGAAGGGCGGCTGTCTTTGTTGGTGCGAGCACGCGCTTGCAGGCGGCGTTCCCATTCGTCTTGGAACAACTGACGCCCACGGTGCAAGCGCCAACGCACGGTCACA
>JBILXQ010000169.1:0-6047 GCA_044378375.1 Planctomycetota bacterium | reverse complement strand
GCCTGTCTCTGGCTCGGCGTGCCAGTTGCCATCGTCACCGCGACGCGCCTCCACAAGGTTCAGGTAGGAGCGTGTCCAATGGCGCAAGTTGATGTTCTCATCGTCGATCGGCACGCCGCGCAAGTCCATCTGCTCAGGCTTCGAACCGTCGTGGCAAGACACACAGCGTGCATCCAGAATGGGCTGGATTTCGCGAGGAAAACTGAAACCGCGCGTCGGTCCATAGAAAGGCCGCAAGCGCTGGACGCCGTGCTTCCATGCCAGCGTGCCATCGTCGGCATACGGATGAGCGTTGGCTTCCTTCTTCTCGTGACACCCAATGCAGCCTTTGGTTTCACCGGGACGCAGCGTGTCCCAGCTGCGTGTCGTCTGGATGACATAGCCGCGCTCATCCAAGACCTGCAAGTAGATCGAAGCCATGGCGGGGACTTCAAACAAAGCAGAGCCATCCGCGTGAATGTCGACATCACCCAAGATGCGCTTCACATCCCATGTGCCATTTGCAACAGCCACTGGAGCGCTATTGAGCGAGCCCCCGCCTTCACCGTGGTTGTAGGTTTGCCCCACTCCCGCGGCGCGGTAGTCCAACTCGACCACACGAATGGTGCGCGCTGTCCCTCGCGGCACACCTTCGAGGCCGGTGCCGCGATAGACATCGTGCACGTAGTAAACGCCTGTGGCCTTGGTGTAGTCGACGGTGTCCGGAATACTGGACACCTCGGGCTTGTGGCCCACAGCCACCATGCGCGCCACATCTAGCTCGGGATCCGCGTGCAACCACTCGCGCTCGCCGGCTGTATTCATCCAGTACAGGCCGAAGCGCTGGACATCATGAGCCGGCTTGTAGCTGATGAGGAACTCGGTCTCTGAAAGCGGGAAGGGATAACGGAAGAGATCCCCATCCTGCATGGCGTAGTCCACGCGCTCGTAAGGTACATCGCGTTTGGGTGCGACAAAGGACATGCCGACACCTTCATCGCGCCCGATGCGCGTGTCGAGCATGACGAGCTTGCCTTGTTGCAGCGTGTGGTGACCCGCGGCAATCGACAGCGACTTGTGCGAGCCCGGAATGCCGCGCGTGTGCAGTAGCGAAGTGGGGAACCACGAGTTCCCTCCGTAGTACACACGCTGGTCTTGACCATCAGGCCGCATCGAGAACACAGGGTGCGGATAGTTCTGGCCGCGATCACTGTAGTCCCAACGTGTGTAGGTCAAACGCCCATCGCTGCCCAGTGCTGGATACAGCGTGTGGACTTGGTCGACTGCCAAACGGCGCACATAGTTGCCGTTCGAGTCCATGCGATAGAGGTTGCTGATCTCGGTCCACCAGCACGGCACGCTTTGTTCTGGCCGCGTGGACACAAAGACCAAGTCGCCATCAGGCAGGTACGCAGGCTCGTAGTCGGCTCGCCCCAAACCAAAGGTCAGTTGTTTTGGGACTTGGCCGGCAAGGGACCATTCGTAGATGTGGTAGTCATCGAGCCTGTCGGAACGCTTCCACGCAAAGGCGAGGCGTTGGCGGTCGAAGGACACATCCACATCGCGCAGCATGCCTCGCGGGTCGTCAAGCAAACGCGACACACGACCTACACTCGAGCCTTGGTCAAAGTCGAGCCGGCACAAGCGCGCGCCTGGCCGGAAGAAACGCTCGGCACGCGCGTCGCTCAAGCCCTCGGTGTAGCCGATGAAGCTCATGTGCACCGTGTGGCCTTCGGTCCACGCCAAAGGCGCCCACTGTTCGATCAAACCCCGCAAGCGCGCTGCACGCCGTGCGAGGTGAATGCGCTCGTACTCCACGAGTGCGGCCTCGTCGAGCGCATGCGCAGGTGTCACAAGCTGCGACGCGGCCGCGCCAAACGACTGCAAAGTCCAGTCCGATTGCATCGGATACTGGCGCAGCAGGTCAGCCCAGGCAGCGGCTTGGATCTGGTGGCGTTGGTCCTCGGCGCTGGCCGTGACGCGCTGGCGCGCGGCGACGATGGCCTCCGCCCAAGCCGACTCGGACGCGGCACGGGCGCTGGCCGCAAGGCTGACCACCACAAGAAGGAAGCGCCACATCACTTGATGTTCGGGTTCGGACCCATGGCGACTAAGAGCACTGCGCGCTCTTGAGAGGCGTTCTCCACGCCATGTGGCTCGCCCGGGGAGGACCACACCAACTCGCCGGGGCCCACATCCCGCGTCTCGGCGCCAAGTGTGGCCCGCACGCGGCCTTCGATCACATAGTAGAACTTCGTCGCGTCGGCATGAGCATGCGTCTTCTGCGCTTGCCCAGGTTCCAAGCAGTACACATCACAGAACATGTGCGCTGTCTCGAACAGGTTGACCTTCTGCATCTTGTCCGCCGCAAAGCGAACCACAGTCCGTGTGTCGACGAAGCTCATGGACATGACGATAGCGTATGCTGCGCCGAGTGATCATGTGGCAGTTCGATAACACCTACGCGCGACTACCTTCCGCCCTCTACGAACGAGCGACACCCGCGCGTGTGCGTGCACCGCAGATGGTGGTGTGGAACGACGCTTTGGCGAGCGAGTTGGGCCTGGATGATGTCACGCAAGATTCGCTGCAGGCTGCGCGCCTCTGGTCTGGCCAAGTACTGCCTGAGGGCGCAGAGCCCATCGCGCAAGCGTATGCGGGCCATCAGTTTGGCCACTTCACGATGCTTGGTGATGGACGAGCCTTGTTGTTGGGCGAACACCTCACACCAACCGGCCGGCGTGTGGACATTGCCTTCAAAGGCTCGGGGCAGACGACCTACTCGCGCCGCGGCGATGGGCGTGCCGCCGTGGGGCCGATGCTGCGTGAGTACATCATCAGCGAAGCGATGCATGCACTCGGTATCCCTACCACGCGCAGCCTAGCCGTAGTTGCCACGGGCGAGCCAGTGATGCGGGAGACGATGCTGCCGGGAGCGGTGTTGACTCGCATTGCCAGCAGTCATCTGCGAGTAGGCACATTCCAGTACGCGGCAGGCTGGCAAGAGTCACTGCTCTACGTGCTTGCGGACTACGCCATCGCGCGTCACGATCCGCACTTGCTGGGCGAATCGCAGCGCTACCTGCATTTCTTGCGTGCGGTGGCTTTGCGTCAAGCCAAGCTGATCGCGCAATGGCAACTAGTGGGCTTCATCCATGGCGTGATGAACACGGACAACATGAGCATCGCGGGCGAGACCATCGACTATGGTCCGTGTGCTTTCATGGATGTCTACGATCCAGATGCGGTGTTTAGCTCGATCGATGAAGCCGGTCGCTAC
This sequence comes from Planctomycetota bacterium, assembly GCA_044378375.1. GTDB lineage: Bacteria > Planctomycetota > UBA1135 > UBA1135 > SXXH01. Next base: position 2,788 of record JBILXQ010000169.1, on the reverse strand, counting down.
CGCTATGGCCATCAGCCTGCGATTGCGCAGTGGAACTTGGCGCGTCTGGCCGAAGCGTGCTTGCCTTTGCTGCACTCCAATCGCGACAAGGCTGTCGATCTAGCGCATGGCATCTTGGACGAGTTCCGCACCGCCTACCAAGCTCACTACGAGCACGGCCTGCGCGCTAAGTTGGGGCTGAGCACGGTCGATCCCGACGATGTCACCTTTGCGCAAGCGTACTTGACACTGCTGCAACTCTCTAAGTGCGATTACACCCTGGCCTTCCGTGCCTTGAGCACCGGTGAGGCTGCGCCCTTGGCCCTGCAAGTGCTGCCGGCCTACGACGAGTGGTTGCAGCAATGGCAAGTGCGCTTGACACGGGAAGGTCGCACGGTTGAGCAAGCACGCACGGCCATGCGCGCCGTCAACCCTGCTCTGATTCCTCGCAACTATCGTGTGGAAGAAGCACTGTACGCTGCGGAACGGCGCAACGAGCTGGCGCCTTTGCAGGCTTTGGTAGCTGCCTTGCGCCAGCCATTTGAGCTTGCGCCCGAGCACCGGAAGTTCGCCGAAACACCGCCCGCATCCTTCCGCAACTACCAGACCTTCTGCGGCACCTGATCCTCTCGCGTCGCTGTGCCAGGGGCCATCACCAGATTCCCCCGCTCTTCGTTTCGGACTCACAATTCCCAGAGTACTTGCATGCCGTTGGAGAGGTTGAAAGCAGAGGTAGTGCAGAAGGTTGCGTTGTTGCGGTACCACACCTGATAGCTGCGCACTCCGGGGGCGGTGACGGCACCACGCACCGAGATCGGAGTCTCGCCGGAGGTCGGATAGGCCGAGCCACCGGCTGTGTTGGTGCGCGTGGCCAAGCGAACAAAGCCACCTGTAGCGCAACGCAAGCCGTCGCCGAAGGGAATGCCAATGCTCGCGCTTGTCCCTTGGAAGTACAGCGCCGACGAGTTGGGCATGCTGGAGCCGCGCAGCACTAGGCTGTCGGCAGCAAGCGAAGAGGACCCTTCATCGATCAAGCGCCCACCAGAGCCCAGAGAACTTGCGCAACCGGCTTGGAAACCAAGGGTAGACGTGTTGCCGCACGGACAAGCTGCGTTGTTCTCGCCGGTGCAGAATGCGCGTGCTGTGCGCACCATGCGGACGGCCCATTGGTCATTCGAGTTGGTGATCCCCGCAGTGTCCAGCCAACCACCGATGACAAGACCAGCGTCGGGCGTGGTTACACAGGCGAAGACCTGCTCGGACCCTGGTGTCGCAAACACTTGACGCCAGCGCACGGCACCAGTGCCGTCTAAACCGAGTACCACAGCATCGAGGCCGCTGCCCGGCGCGGAGGGTCCCGTGCCTGCGGCGACGAGATCACCGCTCGGCAGCACGCAGACCTTGCGCAGGGAGTCGTCGCCCGCGCCACCGCCGTCCACAACCGTGCGCCACAGGACTTGGGCTTGCGTCCCCTGCACGCTCAACAACTCCATGGCAAGGTCGCGGCCTGTGGTCCCGAAGGCTCCATCAGCGCCAACAAAGAAGCGCCCCCACGCATCTGTCGCGACTCCGCGCGCATAGTCGGCACCTGCGCTTACAAAGTCGCTGCGCAAGAGCTGCGTGCCCGCGGTGTCGTACACGATCGCGACTCCATCTTGAGCCGTTACCGAACTGTAGATGGCGCCAACTGCACAGACAGCACCTGTGGCGTTTGAGGCCAACGAATAGAAAACACTAGCGTTTCCAGCGCTGCCGGGCGTGCTACGCACCCATGCGAGGCTTCCATTGGCCGCCAGACGCGCGACAAACGCACTGGACTCTTGCCCTGTGCCACCGGCAACAGTGCCAAGCAAACCGGACACATAGACATCACCACCCGGGCCGAGCGCCAGCTCGTAAGCAGTGTCATACGCACCCGCAAAAAGTTCGGGAATGCGGGTCATCCACGCGGTGCTGCCGTCGGGGAAGAAGCGCCACACGATTGCGTCGCCCCCATTCACTCCATCGTGACCGCAGCCGTACACGACTCCGCCCGAGGTGACCAAGAGTGAACGAATGTTGTTGGGCCCGCTTGTGTCACCGAGCGTCCGGCTCGACAGCAGCGCACCCGCGCTGTCGTAACGCAGCAACAAAGATGACGTTTGATAACTACCGCTGCTGTAGCCAGCTGCGTAGCCGCCACACCAAGCCACACCACTCGTGTCGATCGCCACGCGTTCCAAGCGGTCGTTGCCGTTGAGAGGACCATTCCAGCGCTGCGACCAGGCCACAGCGCCCGTGGTCGTCAGCTTGGTCACGATCGCGTCCGTTGTGGGCGGTGGCGGCGGTGAACCACTCGTCAAGTTGTAGGTGCTTCCGGCCAGGTAGCTGCTGCCGTCGGCAGCAACGGCAATGGAGTGCGCGTAATCCGATTGAGCCAGGCCACCGTCATGGCGGCTGCTCCACGGCACGGACACCTGGGCCGATACCACCACCGACAAGAGAAGTAGTGCACCCAAGGCAGGAATCGATCTGTCAAACATTCTTTACTCCCCCAACATTGCGATGGCCGTGAGTGCCAAGCGCACTCGCTGAACACCGACATAGTTCAGCGGAAGCATCTGAGTGTCTTTACGGGACCCATCAAGGAACAACTCACCGAAGGCCGGTAGGTTCTCGCTGCTGGTCATGAACACCGCCTAACTGCCTCCGTCCTTTCCCATAAGGGCAGCGCGGCCAACAGAGACTTCTTAACTGACAAGCAATCTTGTCGGATCCGAGCTCCACGATTAGGATCCTACAATTGGTCCCCACACCCTCCCACTCGGCA
>JBILXQ010000168.1:0-6091 GCA_044378375.1 Planctomycetota bacterium | reverse complement strand
ACATGCGGCCGCTTCACCCGCGAAGCCGCCACAGCCTGAGGACGCAAGGTCCTCTGCTTCGGCAGCCTCTGGCTGGCACCCTCGACGCTCACCTGACGCTTGTTGGACTTCATCGGTTCCTCCATCTCTCCTGTACGCAGCTCAACCCTTCCGTGCGCGTAAGATTCGTGAATGTCACGGTCGATACCCGTCACGACCACACGCCCCCCTACCTAGAGCCCCCTCACAGCCGGAATTCCCACCGCGCCCGATGCCGGCAGCGCGGTTTTGACAAAAGACTTAGACTCCAGCCCGGATACTCCCTGTGCGGCGCGCCTTACGCAAAATCCTGATCGGCCTCGGCTGCGTGCTGCTTCTGGCGGTGCTAGCCGAGCTGGCGGCGCGCGTTACCGAGCCGGGCCCCTTTACGCTCTGGGATCGCAGCCCCTACGCCGAAGACCCCATCTTGAAGGTGCGCCACAAAGCCGACTGGCGCAGCCATTGGGACGGCACGGATTACGAACTGGATTCCCACGGCCTGCGGCGTAGCGGGAGCACGGCCGAGGAGGCGGGCGCGCGCCGCATTCTGGCGGTCGGCGACTCGTGCACCTTTGGCAAGGGCGTGACCGACGCAGACACTTGGCCGCGCCAGCTCGAAAAGGCTCTGCGCGCCCGTGGCCCTGCCGTCGTCGCCAATGCCGGCGTGAACGGCTATTCCGGGCGCCAATACGCCGAAGTCGTGCGCCGCGAGTTGGATCGTCAGGCCTATGACACGGTCATCGTAGGTTGGAATTCGAACGACTTTGACAGCGTGGTGCGGCGCGTGAATGTGGCCGCCTTCGAAAAGCAAGGCCTGCGGACGGCGTTGTCGGACGGCACGCGCGATGCGCTCGGGCGTTTGGCGCTGTACCGCTGGGCGCGCAGCTGGTGGTGGCACCTGCGCCGCGAGAAGGACTGGGAGCTCGCGCGGAGTTTGGCCAGCACCCATCCCGAACAAGCGACGGAGGATGATGCCGCCTTCGAGAAGGAGCTTGCGCACCTCGATGCGGTGCACGCGCTGTGCCAAGCCCGCGGCGTGCGCTTGGTGATGTTCCTCTTCCCCTACGAATCGCAGGTGCTGGGCGGTCTCGACCAACGCGAGCTGCAGACGCGCTTGGAAACCGCCTGCGCCGCCCGCGGCATTGCTTGCCTCGACCTAGCAGCCACCTTCCGCGCCCACGCGCTGGCCCAAATCCCACCCGCCGAACTCTTCCTGCGCGGCGATCGCTACCACCCCAACCGCGACGGCTACGCGCTCGTCGCGGCGGGGTTGGTCCGCTTGGTAGAGAGCCCCTAGTTCTGCCCGATCGGCGCCACATCCTTGCGGTAGGTCTGCTGGACCTCGCTCGGGATGTAGGGCTTGAGGTGGTCGAGCTCGGCGCAGTCCTTGATCAAGCTGCGCGAGATCACCATGCGCTGGATCTGGTTGGTGCCTTCGTAGATCTGCAGGATCTTCGCGTCGCGGAAGTACTTCGCGATCGGGTAGTCCTCCATGAAGCCGTAGCCGCCGAAGACCTGCACGGCATCGGTGGCGACCTCCATGGCGACATCGGTGGCGAAGCACTTGGCCATGGCGGCCATCTTGCTGACATTGCCGGCTTGGGCGTCGGCGGCAGCGGCCGCAGCGTAGACCAACCAACGGGCCGCCTCGGTCTTCATGCCCATGTCGGCCATCATCTTTTGCACCATCTGATGGCTCGAAATCGGCGCGCCGAACTGCACGCGACGGTTCGAGTAGACATTGGCGAGGTCGAGCGCGCCTTGGGCCGCGCCGACGGCCTGGGCCGCAACGCCCGGACGCGCAAGGTCGAGCGTCATCATGGCGTGCTTGAAGCCCATGCCCGGCTTCTCGCCGATCAGGTTCTTCTTCGGCACGCGCACATTGTCGAAGTGCGTCTCGACGACGGGCACGCAGCGGATGCCCATCTTGTTCTCGACCTTCTTGACCGTAAAGCCAGGCGTGCCCTTCTCGACCACGATGGCGCTGATGCGGCGCGACTTCGAGGTCGGGTCCGTGACGCAGAAAACCGAGTAGATGTCGGCGACGCCGCCGTTCGTGGTCCACTTCTTCTCGCCCGAGATGATGTAGTCGTCGCCGTCCTCGACCGCGGTCACCGCAAGGCCCGAGGCGTCAGAACCGGCGTACTTTTCCGACAAGCAGAAGGCGACGAACTTCTCGCCGCGCGCGATCTGCGGCAGCCAGTGCTGCTTCTGCGCTTCGGTGCCGCCGACGAGAATCGGGAAGCTGCCGAGCGCGTTCACGGCGAAGGCCACGCCAAAGCCCGAGTCGGCCTTGGCGAGCTCTTCCGTCACGCGCGCCAGGGCCAAGATGCCCGCGCCGTGGCCGCCGTATTCCTTGGGGATGAAGGTCTTGAACAGACCGGCTTGGGCGACGGCCTTGGCGGCCTCGTAGTTGTACTCTTGGGCCTTGTCGTACTTGGCGGCCGCGGGGCGCACATGCTTGTCCGCGATGTCGCGAGCAATAGCGGCCAACTCTTCGGCGATCGGGCTGAAAACGATGTTGTGGGGCATACGAGGGGACTCCGTGGTAGGCGCGTTCTGTGGGAACAACGCGGCCCGGCAGTATAAAGAAATGGTCGGCCGTTTTGCTGCTAGTGCGCGTCTTTGCGCCAGACGAGGAGCTGGCGCGGAGCATCCTCGCCCCACGGCTCGCCCCGGAACCCGCCCACGCGGGCTTCGAGCGTGAGTCCGGCGCGGCGGGCCGGCTCGATGAGCTCTTCGGCGGTCCACAGGCGCACCTGTTCGCTCCACTGCTGTTCGCGCCCAGCAGGGTCGGTGTAACGAATGTCCTTGCGGACCGCTTGCCCTTCCTCGACGAGAGCGCGCCTCTCCTCGATCTGAATGCCCTCGTGCGTGCGCACGCTGTGCGGAACCAGAGTGCGACGCAGCAGCGCGGGGTTGATGATGTCCAAGACCCACAGACCGTCACCGTCCAACACGCGTGCGACCTCGGTCAGGACCGTCAAATCGCCTTGACGATCAAAGTAGCCGAACGAAGTGAACAGCTGGACCACTGTGTCAAAGGACCGCTCGGCATAGGGCAGCTCACGCGCATCGCCTTGCCGCAAGCGACCGCGCAAGAGGCCCGCAGTGTCAAGCAAACTGGCACGATCGAGCAAGTCTTGCGACCAGTCCAGTCCTTGCACCGCATGCCCACGCTCGGCCAACGCCAAGGAGTGACGCCCTTGGCCGCAGCACAAGTCCAAGACGCGCCCACCTAACCAGCCGCGCGCTGCCAAATAGGCCACTTCCTCGCGCGCGGAGGCCACATCGCGATGCGCGTACAACTGCAGATAATCCGCACGAAACGCGCGCTGCCACCAGGGAGCTTCCATGCTCAACGCACCGGCTCGGCGTGTTCTGCCATCACGATGGGAACCTCCAAGCGCAGCTCTAGCGGATTGGGCCGCGAGCTCAACGCCACTACGCGGCGCACGCGCACGCTACCGGGCTCATCTGTGGTGATCAGACCATCGGGATCGAAGCGCGCCTCGAGGACGACCTCGGTCATTGAGCGCGGTAGATTCGCCACTTCTAAGCGGAAGTGCAGGAATCGTTCACCATCGGCCTCACCCACAACAGGGTCGGCTAGATCGCGTGTCCAGGTCTGCAGGATGGTGCGCGCGTCTACCGGTCGCACAACCAGCGACAGTGTGCCTTCAGGGCTGATGTGACCAGCGGACGGGCTTCCAACCAAACGCACCACACCTGCGAGCGGCGCGAAACGCTGGCTCGTCAGAGGAGGAGTGGTTGCTGGTTCGCAGCTGTAGGCACACAGCGCGAGGCCCACAGCAAGCATGGCGCGAAGTTGGATCACCAAGGAGAGATAGCACATGCCGCCCATGAGCGCGAATGCAGCGCGCAGGCACTTGGTCAAACCTGTGTGACTCGCCGCAGTCGAACCCCGCCCGTTCAAGCCCTCAAAAGGTACGCACACAGCGAAGGTACGCTCCCCGGCCTCACGGGGATTGTGTACCCTCCCCTGCGGGTGCATACCCAGTGAGCCGCACGCACGACGCACGACTGTTGTACGACCGCAGAGCCAAGGAAGAGCGCGAGGCGCTCGACTTGGCTCCTTATGCATTTCGCTCGAGCTTGACGCTGGGGCGCGCGCATACCGAGACGCCCGACGAGTTGCGCACAGAGTTTGAGCGCGACCGCGACCGTATCGTGCACTCAACGGCGTTCCGGCGCTTGATGTACAAGACGCAGGTCTTCGTCAATCGCTTTGGCGACCAGTACCGCACACGGCTGTCGCACAGCTTGGAAGTGGCGCAGGTGGCGCGCAGCGTCGGCAGCGCGCTGGGCCTGAATGTGGATCTGTGCGAGGCGCTGGCACTGGCGCATGACTTGGGACACCCACCCTTTGGTCATCGCGGGGAAGTGGCGCTGGACGAGATCATGCGCCCGTACGGCGGCTTTCGCCACAACGCGCAAGTCCTGCGCGTGGTGGATCGCTTGGAACGCCGCAGCCCCGACTATGCGGGCTTGAACCTAACGCGCGAAGTGCGCGAGTCCTTGCTCAAGCACGAGTCGAAGGAAGACTGGCCCGCCGAGTTCGAGCCGCGTCCGCGCCATCCGTACTTGGAGGCACAGGTGGTCGACCTTGCGGATTCCACGGCCTACGACGCGCACGATATCGAAGATGGCCTGTTTGCGCGGATGTTCAGCGAGGACGAGCTAGCTCAAGACAGCGCCTTGTGGCGCCGCGCTGTGAGCGAAGTCGAAGTGCGCCATCCCGGCTTCTTGGCGGCTACCGACGACATGAAGTTGCGCGTACGCCGCGTGACCAATCAGTTGCTCAAGCTCAAGATCGAAGACCTGATCCGCAGTTCGCATGATCGCATCATGGGCTTGGGGCTCAGCAATCCCGAGCAAGCGCGGCAACGGCATGAGCTGACCATCGACCATGGTCCGCTGCTTGCGCCGGAAGTCGCCGAGCTCGAGCGCACGATGTACAAGCGTTTTTACAGACATGATCTGCTGGTGCAGTTCTCAGGCTATGCGCGTCAGGTGCTGGGAGCGCTGTTCGACGGGTACGCAGCGCATCGCGACGAGATGCCGCCGTGGTACCGCAGCTGGGCCGACGAAGTCGGGCTGGAGCGCGCCGTGTGCGACTACATTGCGGGCATGACTGACCGTTACGCCGAGCGCGAGTATGTGCGCCTCGTAGGCCCCTTACCGCATTAGGCTGCGCGTGCTACACGAGTTCCGTGATCCCGCGCTATTGGACCTGGCGCTAACCCATGGTTCCTTTGGAGGCACAAGCAACGAACGCTTGGAGTTCCTGGGCGACAGCGTGCTCGACTTGATTGTGGCCGAGGAGCTGTACAAAGGGCAGACCCAGCTCAGTGAAGGCGAATTGACAGCCCTCAAAGCCGAGTTGGTCTCGCGCAAGTCGTTGGCGGACATCGCGCGCAGCATGAACTTGGAGGCGCAAGCCCGCACCGGCCAAGGCTTGAGCGGCCGCACGCTGCCGACCTCGGTGCTGGCGAACTTGTACGAAGCTCTGTTGGGCGCGATCTATCTGGATGCAGGGCTCGAAGCCGCGCGCGCCTTTGTGCTGCATACCATGGGCACCGCGTTGGCGCGCGTGCAACGCGGGCACGCCATCAGCAACCCCAAGCAAGAGCTGCAGATCCTACTGCAAAAAGCTGGACGCCCCTTGCCGCGCTATGTGCTGCTCGAAAGCCGCGGCGCCGCACACGAGAAAGTCTTCTGCGTGTGCGCCGAGGTCGAAGGAGTCCAGCACACCGCCGCGTGGGGACGCAGCTTGCGCGAAGCCGAGACATGGGCCGCCCATGAGGCCCTCCTAGCCCTACGCAGCAAGGATGCGCAGTAAGGCCACCACGTGAGCACTGTCAAGCAAACTGGCAGCCTGTTGATCGATCCGGACCTCCTCCCTCCGGATGCGCAAGTCGAGGCCTTGCTCAAGGAACTCGCGCGCGGCAAGGCATCCGCAGGCAACCTGTGGGGCGCTTCGCAGGCCTTGATCTTGGCGCGTTTGATGCGCCGCACGAAGGCTGGCTGGTGCGTGGTTGCTTCTACCGAA
>JBILXQ010000167.1:0-6103 GCA_044378375.1 Planctomycetota bacterium | reverse complement strand
CGAGGCGCAACGCCGGATCCAGCAGCACAACGCTGCCCGAGGGCTTGACCAGGATGTTCTCGGGCTTGAGGTCGCCGTGGTAGGCGAGCGTGCCGTTCTTCTCGAGCTTTTGCAACGCGCGCACGATGGTCAGGAACCAGTTGAGGCGAATGCCTTCGAGCGCGCGGATCTTCTCGCGCAGCGTCTTACCGCGCGCGTACTCCAACGCGAGCACAGGGCGGCCTTCGTGTTCGAAGACCTCCTTGAGCGTGACGACATTGGGATGCTTGATCGACTTCAGCACCTCGGCTTCGCTGCGCAGGCAGTCATCGATCTCATGCACATCCAAGAAGTCGATGCGCACTCCGTCGTTGCGGAAGAAGATCGCTTCCGCCGGTGTTTCGTCGGGGCTGACGCCTTCGGGCTTGCGGGTCGGGGTGATCTCAAGGAAGCGCGTCACATAGCGGCCGCCTCCGGCCACATCGCCAATCTTGAGCGCCACCTTGTTGCCCGCCTCGTCTTCCGCGAGGTACACGAGCGCGAACCCGCCACGCGCGAGGAACTCGACCACGGTGTAGGCGCCAATGCGCTCGCCAGCTTCCAGCTTGATCATGGAGTCAGACCTGTCGTCGTCAGCAGTGGGGATGGGCACGGGGGCACCGTGGGGGTGCAGCCCTGCCATGGCTTTGTTTCGGTCTTGGCGACGGCGTGATTGAGGGCAAGTCTGGGCGGGGTCGCGTAGGTGACGTGTCTGTTGTGGGAATCTAGGAATGCGCGAGACATAAGTTGTTTTCAAACAATGAGATAGGCCGCCATATTTGCGCGGCTATCAGGTGCAAAATGAGGTCCAAAAAACAGCGCCCCACACGGGGGCGACGACCCTACCTACCTCAGCAGCGTCCGCGCCCGCGGACCCAGGTCACTAGGCCCACAAAGGAGATCGCAAACACGAGCCAGGCTAGGAAGTCGTTCATGGCTGGCCCAGTTTCCTGTCGGCTACGTCAAGAGTCCAGTGGGACTTCGACCAAGATTGCCTCGGACGAAAGGCCCAAGATGCGGCGCGCGCCTTCGGTGACGGTGCCGGTGCTGAGCCATTCGGGCTCGGCGTGGGGGCGACGGCGCCACGCGCGGCCCAGGCGGTCGACCATGCCCAACTCTTGGCCATAGCGGTTGCGTACGGACCAATAGGCGCGTTCGGGTTGGTCCACGCCCTGCGTGTCTTGGGGCGTGAAGCGCATGATTTCACCCACGCTGCGGCCGTCCAGCTCGAAACGGAACTGATTGCCGGCGTGCGCGTGCTCGACAACGGCGAGGGCACCGCCTGCGGGCGTGCGCACGCTCTTGGTGGCGCAACCGGCGAGCCAACCGGCCAGCAGGCCCGTCAGCAGCAGAGTCGCCAGTCGTGTAGGTCGCCGCATGCAGCTATGAATCGGCCGGATTGGCCGTTGTTTTGACCTCTAGCCCGGATTCCGTCGCAGCAGCGGGGCTACAATCGCGCCGTGGACGACTACGCACTGAGCTGTTTCCGTAAGGCGGGCAAGATCGCTTCCGAGTGCCGCGAATGGGCCAAGGAGAATGTGAAGCCCGGCGTCACCATTCGCAGCGTGCTCGAGACAGTCGAGACGATGATTCGTGCGCGCGGAGGCGAGCCCGGCTTTCCGGCGCAGAGCTCGCGGAACTATGTCGCGGCGCACTACTGCTCGTCGCCGGTCGATGAGCAGACCTACGAAGAAGGCGATTGCGTCAAGGTTGACTTCGGCGTGCATGTGGATGGCTACATCGCCGATACGGCGGCTACGATCGACCTGTCCAAGGACAAGCGCTGGACGCCGTTGATCGAGTCGTCGCGCTCGGCGTTGGCCGCGGCCATCGCCACCGTTGGTGAAGGCGTGCAAGTCGGTGATGTGGGTGCCGCGATTGAGCGCACGATTGTGGCCGCGGGCTTTCAGCCGGTGCGCAACCTGACGGGCCATGGCTTGGCGCGTTGGAAGGTGCACACCGCTCCGCAGATTCCGAACTACGGCGAGCGTGGTGGCGGCACCTTCAAGCAAGGCACTGTGTTCGCGATCGAGCCGTTCGCGTCGACAGGGCGTGGTTGGATCCGCGAAGCCGGCAAGGCCGAAGTGTTCATGATGGTGCGCCCGCCGATGAAGGCGAAGGGGCTCGACAAAGATGTGTTGAAGGCGATCGAGGCGTGGCGCGGCTTGCCCATCGCGCGGCGCTACTTCAATCATTTGGATCGCGATGCGGTGGAGCACACGATCACGCAGCTCGCCAAACAGGGCTCGTTGATGCGCTATCCGCCGCTGGTGGAAGAAGAAGGCGTGATGGTGGCACAGTACGAACACTCGCTCTACCTCGGCCCGAGTGGAGTCGAGATTCTGACCGCGTGACCAAGGCGGCCATGTGACTCAGGTGCATGTGGCGCTGGTTGTGCCGCCTGCGCGGGAGGGGCCCGCGGGGTTGGTGCGTTCGGGGATTGGCGACTACGCGCTTGAGCTGGCGGCCGCGTTGCGGACGCAGACCACGGTGCGCGTATACAGCTCGTCGCCGGTGGCGGATGAGTGGCCGTTGGAGTCGCTGTCGCGGCGCGATGCGGAGCATGTGTGGTGGCAGCTCGGCAATGAAGCGGCGCAGGCTCCGTTGGCGCAGGCTCTGCAGCGCGTGCGTGGTGTCGTCACGGTGCACGATTGGATCTTGTACGACTTGGCATGTGCGCGCTGGCCTGAGTTGGCGCGCGGTGGTTGGCGCGGGTTGTGGCGCGCGTGGCGCGAAGGTGGAATCGAGGATGCGCGTGTCTACCTCGAGTATCTCAGTGCCAAACAGCGTGCGCGCGCGGCTCCCACCGTGATCGCGGATGCGTTGGTGTCGGGATGGCATGCGCCCGAAGCGCTCGGACGGTGGTCAGCGCGCGAGGCGTGGCTACATCTGGCGGGTGAGGGTGCTGGTGTGGGCGAGTTGGCTTCGGTGGAACTGCAGCTGTACCTGCCCGCACGGCGCGCGTTGCGCGTGGAGGTGCAGGATCAGGAGACGCACTTTGTCCAAGGGACTGGACAGGTCCAGGCGGTGCGGTGCGCCGTGCGTGTGCCTTGCCGCGTGCGTTTGGTGTGTGATTCGACGCGTCCTGACCCCGAGCAGGTGCGTTGCGCTGATTCGCGCGAGTTGGGTGTCCAGCTGCGTCAAGTATTTGTGACAACGGCGCGCGGGACGCGCGATGTGGATTGGCGCACACCTTGGCAGCCGTGGCACGGGCCGCAGTTGTCGGCGTGGCGCTTTGCATTGCCCTTGCAGCGCCGTGTGTTGGCGGCGGCGGATGCGTGCTTTGTGCACAGCGCAGAGTTGCGCGGACGTTTGCAACGCGTACAGCCGCGCTTGCCGGTGGCGGTGGTAGAGCACGGGGCGGCTGTGGCTGTGCCATCATGTACGCGAGAAGAGGCGCGCGCGCTGCTCGGTTGGGAGCCCAAGAGCTTCTATGTGGTTTGCTTTGGTGGCGTGCAAGCTCACAAGCGCATCGCGGTCGTCATCGAGGCCGTCGCTCATGCACGCCGCTGCGGCAGCGCTGTGCAGTTGGTCTTGGCCGGCGCCGAAGATGCCGAGCTGGACCTGCAAGCACTTGTGACACGGCATGAAGCGGCATCGTGGATCGTGTGCACAGGGCGTGTCGCGCCCGAGAGCATCGAGGCTGTGCTGCGTGCAGCTGATGTGTGCGTGCAACTGCGTGGCCCATCGACCGGTGGCACCTCTGGCGGTATCCAGCGCGCTTTGGCTGCGCGTCGCGCCGTCATTGCGAGTGATCTTGCGGAACAGCGCGAGTTGCCGGACGCCTGTGTGGCCAAGGTGGCTGCCGGTCCGGAGGAAGTGGTGCAACTCGCCACGCTGTTGGGCCGCTTGCAGCGTGAGCCCGCGCGTGTCGCCGCCATGGAGCGCGCGGCAGACGAGTATGTACGCACGCGCTGTGCGTGGCAGTTGGTGGCGCAACGCAGCTTGCATCAGCTCGAGCGCTGGCGCAGCCAACGCTAGTCGTAGCGCGTTACCAAGCCTTGATGGGCTTGCCGAAGGTAGGTGCGCGTGCGCAGGTCGATCGCCTCTGGTTGCAAGAGTTCCTGCTTCCATGCTGCTGCGCGCGCTTGCAGCGACCACAAGCGCTCGAACACGGCGGAGCGCGCAGTGCTACTGGGCTCGACGCCTGCTACCACGGCCTGCACATACTGCGCGTGGAAGCGCGGCTCCACTTGTGTCCACTCGTTCCAATCGTTGAAGGTCGCCAACACGATCCAGTCGCGCACGCCTTGCGTTGCGGCCTGCCAGGTTGTGCCCAACACATCGCCGCCACAGTCGCCGACCACACGCACACACAGATCTAGTCCATCTGTCCCGGGCAGATTCGCGCCGCTCCAGCCGGCTACGCCCGAGTCATCGAAGCCCGGCCACACGATGCCAACGCTGTGACGCTCGGTGTCCGCACGCGCGGCCCACTGACGCGATGCATAGTGAATGTCGGCCGCAAAGGCGGCGAGTGCGGCCCCGGTTGTGGGTTGTGTTTGTTGGGCCACAAACTGTCCCCATGTTGGATAGGCCAAGATGGGTTGCGTGACGAGGCTCCAGCGTGCAGTGGCCTGGAAGGTCGTCGTTGCTGTGTCGACTTCGTTGGGCACATCATCGGCCATCAAGTACACGCGCTCACCACTGCGCTGTTGGGCGCGCTGCACAAGCCCGTTCCAGTCTTGTGTCGTCAGGCATCCCAGTCCTTGCGGTGCACACACACCGTTGTGGAAGGCGTACACAACCACGGCTCCATCGCGCCGCAACGTGGCGCGGCGTGGACCGAACTCAACCAAGGCACGCACGAGATCGTCCTCGATTGCTTGCACACGCTGGGCAAAGGGGCCGGCATTGGGCAACCAACCTTGGAGGTGGATCTTGGGCTCGATCATCAGCCCGACCTTCAAGTCGCCTTGTGCTTCACAGGCGTCGTACAGCGCGCGCAGTGTTTGCAGGTTGACGGACTCCCTGCCTAGCGATTGCTCGTGTGCGGCCAGTGCATGCCCATCGAAGTCATACAGCACGCTGTCGCAGCCACTGGCGCGCAGCAAGTGCACATGCCACGCCAAGAGATCAGGATCGCGCGAGTCATAGGCGCCAGCCAAGGGCAGCCAATCGGGGCCCTGCAAGGTTGTCACCGCTACATCGCGCCGTGCGTTGGCGCGCAGCTGGTCTGGTTGATGTGCCAGTGTCAGGAGTGTCGCATCACACGCGGGTGGTGTGGCCCAAGCCCATGTCCCCCAGCGCGCGTGCAAGTCATTGGCTACAGGTTGGGCCTGCGGCCATAACGGCGAGCGGAATCGACCCACATAACTGGCCGACAAGTGCCGCCGGCTCATGCCGTGCACGCCGCGCACTTCACCTAGCTCGCACGCATCCACGCGCACGGTGCCGCGCAGTTGCTTGCGAATCTCGATCACGACTCTCTCTGTGCTGGCCGGCAGGGGGCTGGCCGAATCAGCATTTGTGCACAACCACAGCCAGCGTCCGCGCATGGCTTGCGTGGGGTACAGCGTGCCTTGTGCAACAACGGGTGCACTTGTCAAAGATCCTTGACCGTTGTGCGCCCGCACCATCAAGTCCACGCGCACGCGCGGGTCGGCAGTTGCTGGCAGCAGAGCATTGGTCTCCACATACACCCAAGTTCCAGCTTGAGCGCGGTCGACAAAACGCGGGGAGCGCTCGCTACTTCCCAAATCGATGCTCTGCAATGCAGCGGCGCGTCCGGTGCCCACAAGATGCAATGCTTGGACGCCGTAATACGCTTGAAGGTCCGCTTGGATGTACGCAGGGCCCATTAAGGTCCATTGCGAGACTTGCTCAAAGCCCGCATTGCGCAGGTCCCACGCTTCGCGCTCCCAAGCTCCAACGGCGAGCTCATCGACAGCGAAGCCGCCCGTGCCAACGCCGATCATGCGCAGTTCAAGTGCCACCATGTTGGTCGGCGTAGGGTTGCACTGTGTGGCCGAGGTGCGCACCGGAACCCACCGCCCGCGCACTGCTGTGGTGAGCGAAGGTGAGCGTGTCAAAAGTACTGTGCCCTGCGGCGTGTGCGCGTGCAGTTCCAGGTGCGCGTCGCTGG
>JBILXQ010000166.1:0-6124 GCA_044378375.1 Planctomycetota bacterium | reverse complement strand
GTGCGTCGTGCGTTTGGAGTACACGCCCAAGGGCAAGATCGCGCGCACGCTGCTCTTCGCCGGCAAAGGACTGACCTACGACACAGGTGGCGCCGACCTGAAGGTCAACGGCGCGATGTCCGGCATGAGCCGCGATAAGGGCGGTGCCGCCGCGGTCGCGGGCTTCGTGCTCGCCGCTGCCAAGATGGGCTTGGGCGGCGTCAAAGTCGTGGCCGAGCTGGGCGTGGTGCGCAACTCGATCGGCGCCGAGAGCTTCGTGTCGGACGAGATCATCGTCAGCCACGCCGGCGTGCGCGTGCGCATCGGCAACACCGATGCCGAAGGGCGTTTGGTGCTGGCGGACCTGTTGTCGCACCTGCGCGTGCGCGCGGCCAAGGAAGTCAACCCGCGCATCCTGTCGGTGGCGACCCTGACCGGTCACGCCGGGCGCGCGGTCGGTCCTTACAACATCGCACTCGACAACGGACCGGCGCGCCAAGCGGCTGTGTCCGAGTCGTTGGGGGTGCAGGGCGATCTGTGGGGCGATCCCTTCGAAGTGTCGCGCCTACGCCGCGAGGACTACGAGTTCGTCGCGCCGCGCACCAAGGCCGACGATGTGCTGTCGTGCAACAACCTGCCCTCGTCGGGCACAGCGCGTGGCCACCAGTTCCCGATGGCCTTCTTGGCGATCGCGTCGGGGCTCGACAAGCACGGGACCGATTCGAAGCAGCCGCTGTGCTTTACGCATGTGGACATCGGCGGCTCGGGGTGCGAAGGCGGCGACTGGCAGCACGGTCGGCCGTCGGCGCGGCCGGTGGTGGGGTTCTTGGCGGCGTTCAGCTGAGAGCAGCTGACGCAACGACGGGGCCGGCATGTCGCACATGACACGCCGGCCCCTTTTGTCAAATTTGCCTTACGGGCGCCACAGCACCGCATAGCCGTTCGTCAAGTTGAACGTGCTCGCAGTGCAGAAGGCCGTAGCGTTGCGATACCAAGCCTGGTAGGTACGCGTCGAGGCCGCGGTGACCACACCGCGAACAGAAACGGACACATCACCCGCAGCGGGGTAGCGCGAGTCGCCAGAACTGTTGAACTTTGAACCAAGGCGGATGACCGAGCCCGCGGCGCAACGCAATCCGTCACCAAACGCTGTCGAACTCTGTGTCGTGCCTTGGAAGTAGAGACAGCTGCTATTCGGCATGCCCGAGGCCTCCAGCACCAAGGTGTCGGCCGACAGGCTCGCCACACCGCGACCGGTAAGGTGAGCGCCGCTGGGATTGATCGAGTTGCCGCAACCATTCCCCGGCGCGCCGTTGTTACCGCAGGGGCAGCCGCTCGTGCCAAAGCAGTACGCATGACCCGGAGCGGGCGCGTCGCAGCCAGGTGCAAAGGAACCAAGATCGCCGAGGATCGTGAAGACGCCCCGGCTCGGTGCGGTGTTGAGGTAGCGCCCGAGGCGGATCATGTAGGTCTGGCCGCAGGTCGCATAGAAGCTGACCTTCGAGGTCGCGTTGCCCGGCGCGCAGCCGTTGTCGTCGTTGCACACGATGGGCGCCGCCGAGGGACAGCCAGCGCCTAGGTACACCGCCAGCACCGTGTCCGTGCCGGAACCGGCGGCGAGTCCGTCGCAGGCCGAGACGGTGACCATGTCGCTGCGCGGCGCGGTCCAGCGGAACCACTCGTCGTTGCCGATCGGCGAGCACGAAGAGCCCACGATGTCGGAGACTGCGTTCGTGTTGTCGAACGGGATCGGCGCTTCGCCCGTGACGACGCGCGCCGTGGCGCAGGTGTCCGCCGGCGCGTACACGCCGGATTCGGCGATGGTGAAGGTGCCGAAGACCGAGGCGGCACCCGGGAAGCGTCCAAGACGGATCAAGTAACGCTCGCCCACCGTCGTCGCGAACGAAGCCACGGAACCCAAGCCACAACCCTGCGCGCCTGAATCGTCGTTGCAGGCGATCAGGTTGCCCGTGGGCAGGACGCCGATGTAGCCGACGCCGGCGTAGACGGCGACCACGGTGTCCGTGCCGCTGCCGGGGGCGGCGCCACCGCAGGTCGAAACAGTCGCGGTGCCGGTGAGCGACGCCGTCCACGCGAACCACTGGTCGTTCTCCATGCTGCAAACCCCGGCGAAGCTCGTCGTCGTCAGGCTGTTGTCGTAGGAATGCGGACCAGCGCCGATGATGCCCTGCGCGCCGCCGCATTCGTCGGCGTCGACCGAGGCCCCCGTCTCCTGCACGAGCAACTGCGCGGTGTAGCCGCTCGTGCTGCCTTGGAACGACGCCGCGGCGATGTAGTAGCTCGTCCCGGAGACTGCAGAGAAGCTGATCACCGACTGCAAGCCGCAGGAGTCATCGTTCTGCGCCAAGGACGGTGCGCCTTGCACGGGGCATGCGCCGCCGTTGTACGGATAAGCGAACAAGAGCGTATCGGCCGGCGTCGTGCCGCACAGGCCCATGAAGACTGTGCCGTCGGCGGAAGCAGTCCAAACGAACCACACATCGCGGTTGTAGAGGTTGGTGGTCGCCAGCGTGGAGTTGACGAAGAACGACCCGCTGCCGGCGATCTGCGCCGCTGCCGCCGCCGCAGCGCAGTCGTCAGCACCACCTTGCAGGTACGAGACAACCAGTTCAGGCATGGGCTGGCCGGTCGGCGGCGTGAGCTTCGGCAGCTTGGGACTGTCGAATGTTTGCGCCTCGGCCGAGGCTGTGAGACCGGCAGCCGCGAGCCACAGAGCGGCAAGGCAGGTGTGGAGCGTGGACGAGACCATGACACTGTTCCCCTAAAGGCGCCGGTCGATGACGGGGCCCCTCAGTCGCGCGACGCCCGCGATGGGAGCGAAGCGGATCTAGGTCAGACGGCTGTCGCCAGGACCTGCTTCGTAATCAGAGACAGGAACGAGACTCCGCGGCCTTGGAGAAAAACAACGTCCCTCAGTTGCCTGCGCGGCCGTCCCACAGGCGTACGGTGCGGTCAATCGCCCCGGACGCAAGCGTGCGCCCATCGGGTGAGAACGCCAACGACAGCACGATGTCTCCATGTCCCGCCAGATTGAGCAAAGCCCCTCCATCCGCGGCGTCCCACACACGGATGATGGCATCACTTGCACTGGCGATGCGCGAGCCATCGGGGGTGCGGGCGAGGCGCACGCGCCCTGCATGCGCGCTAGGCACACGCCAGACGAAGTTCGGTTGCCCATCCGCCTGAGGCACGGCCTGAGGATCGAGCAGGGCAATCTGACCATCCACGAATCCCAACGCGATGAGCCGATCGCTGCGACACAACGCAAGGTCGTGCACCCGCGCCGGCAAGGGCAGATGGCGCACTGCACCGAGACGCGCACGGTTGAGCTCGAACTCCAGATCTACGATGCAAAGGCCCGTGTCCGTGGCGGTGATGAGGGCGCGACCATCCTCGCGCATGCGCACGACTGGACGTTCGCTGGTAGAGCCCGGCAGGTCTAGTTCTTGGAGCACCATTCCATCGCGCGTGATCAAGGTCAGACGCGAGGATTGCAAAGCACGCCAAGCGAGCAACGCGCCTCCCGGCAAGGCAACTACGCTGCATGGCGCGGCAGCCTCGATCGGCAGACTGCGCGCCTCCCCCTTGCCGAGAAAGGTGAGGCCGCCACGATCGACATCCCACCAAGCAGCCACTGCTCCGCCGCGACCATCGTCAACCACATCGGACATGATCACCGTCGAGCTGTCGGGGTCGGCTGCATGGCTAGCGCGCACGCTCATCGTTGCTCGATCCCACACCAGCAAGCGTCCGTCTCCATCAGGCTTCTCGCCGGCGCAACTCGCCAAACTCCCGTCCGCCAAGAACGCGACGCCGTAGACCCAAGCAACATGTCCACGCAAGAGCGGTTCCAGGACGCTGGCGTTGATGGGCCACAGGCGCAAGTGGTTGTCATTGCCCACGGCCGCCAACCTGTAGTCAGGCAAGTTCAGAGCCACGCCGCGCACACTGCGCTCGCTGCCCACAGCACTGCCCAACCGTGCACCGGTGGCCACATCCCACAGCCCGATTGCGCCATCCGCACCGCCCGTGAAAAAGGTGCCGGGCCACGGTCCGGTCTCGAGTGCCTTGACGTTTCCGGCGTGGCACTCAAGTGAGCCAAGTGTGGCACCTGTGCGCCCGTCAAAACGCCGCACAAGTCCATCGTAGGTGCCGACCAACACGATCGGCTCACCGGACGAGCTGATGCACACGCCTAGGCAATCGACACGGTCGCCCTGCAGGGCAAGCTCCAGCGCAGGTGCTCCAGACAACGGTCGCAGCCAGCATGAAGTCTCAGTGGATACGCCCGACACCAGCGTTTGCCCATCCGGCAGAAAGGCCACGAGACCTTCCGCGGCAAAGGGACGATCACGACGGGCCGGCAGTTCCAGCAGAAGTGTGCCGTCACGCGCATCCACCACCGCCAGCGCACCGTCCACACCTGCACAAGCGATACGCGCTCCATCTGTCGACCAAGACACGCGCGTGTGCGGCGCAAGCCCTGTGTGCAGCGTCCGCAAGGCAGCGCCATCGGCAACGCGGCGCACGACGAGTCCGTCGGTAGCCTCGTCGGCGACCACGAACTCCTCGCCGTCGGGAGAGAGAGCCACATCACGCAATTGCCCACGCGAAGTCCAAAGCGTGCGCAACGCGCTAGGCGCGGATTCGAGCAAGCGCACCTCGCCGGTGCCGTTGTCTCCCACCACCACACGGCCATTCGCTGCACGCACGACGGAGGTCAGGACACCGGCTGGCAGCGAGAGCGCTTCGCTCCACGCACGAGCGCGCAAGTAATTCCATTCCCACCCGCGTCTTGCGGATTCGGCTGCGTCCAAGGCTGCGCGCGCATCCACGATGCTGCCGGCGCGCAGCGCTGCCTCGGCATAACCAATGGTGCGGCGGTAGTCGTCACGCGCTCGTTCCTCCAGCAGCAACGCGAGCGAATCGCCGCGTTGATCTGCGGTGCGCCACAAGTGTGCAGTCCACGAGAGCAGCAGTGCGAGCGCGAGGAACACGCTGCTCGTGACCATGATGAAGGCGCGGTAGCGGCGCACGAACCGCAAAGTGCGCTCGCGGCGCGCGACGGGACGCGCGCGTGTCGGGAGACCTTCGAGCAGGCGCTCAAGATCCTCCTTGAGTTCGCGCGCGCTCTGGTAACGACGAGCCGGTTCTTTCTCGAGGAGCTTGGACACCACCGTCTCGACATCGCCGCTCAGGGACCTGTCGACGCGTCCGAGCGCGGTGGGCACTTCATCGCGCACGATGGCGGCCGCTTGCACCAGATTCCGGCCGTCGATCTCGTAAGGCATGCGACCGGAGAGTGCTTCGTACAGCATCACTCCGATCGCGTACAAATCGCTGCGCACATCGACCTTGTACGTCCCATCGAACTGCTCGGGGGGCATGTAGGGGACAGTGCCAACCAGGTCTCCCGCGGCACTGCGCACGCTCGTTGCGCGCGCCGACGCATCCGAGACGGCCGGCTCGCCTGCTTCAGTGCCCTCGACGAGAGCTGCTACACCGAAGTCAACGATCTTCGGCTGCCCCTCAGCTGTTACCAGCACATTGCCAGGCTTGAGATCGCGATGCAGGACGCCGCAGGTGTGCGCATGGCTCAACGCTTCGACGACTTGCACGAACAGCCGCACTACGCCCTTCCAGCCGATGTCCTGCGTACGGACATAGGTCGTCAGCGGCTTACCCGCGACAAGCTCCATGACGAAGTAGGGCCGCCCCAAAGCCCCTACCGCATCGGTGCCAGAGTCATAGATGCGCGCAATGTGCGGGTGCTCGAGCCGACCTAGGATGCGCACCTCGCGCCGAAAGCGCGCCAGAGCTCTTTGATCCCAAGCGCCGGCGGAAAGAACCTTGATGGCCACTAGCCGCTGCGTGCCCGGCTGACGAGCACGCAGCACAACGCCACTGGCTCCTTCGCCCAAGATGTCGAGCACCTCGTACTCGCCCAGACGCTCGGGAATCGTCGGGGGGCTCTCCAGCCCGTCAAGCAGGCCGCCCAGATTGGCCAGGTGGCGCACCGAAGGAGCCCCAGCACGATCATGACGAAGCAGCTCTTCTAGCTCGGCCTTCAACGCCGGTTCGTCCAGCTGCGCGAGGAAGTGCTGCAGGTCGATGGCGGATAGAT
>JBILXQ010000165.1:0-6147 GCA_044378375.1 Planctomycetota bacterium | reverse complement strand
CCGTGGTGAGGCGCAGGTGGCTACCGACGGACGGCTGTCGCTGCAGTCAGGTGAGCGTGCCGAACAGCCGCTGGCGTTGGACCCGCAGTTGGCGGCGACGCT
This sequence comes from Planctomycetota bacterium, assembly GCA_044378375.1. GTDB lineage: Bacteria > Planctomycetota > UBA1135 > UBA1135 > SXXH01. The sequence continues at coordinate 6,045 of JBILXQ010000165.1, read as the reverse complement.
GACCCTCCGCGGTCATGTGCGAGGTCGAGGTCTGGTGGTCGTGCGCGATGGTGCCGAGGGTGAGGTGCGCATGGAGGTCGAAGGCGACTTCGTGCTGCAAGGGACCGAACTAGCTGCGCGCTTGGGGCGACCCTTAGTTCCGCGGTTACTGCTGCGCTTGGAGTCGCGTGAGGGCACGACCTCTTGGGGGCCGCTGGTGGCGACCGCCGAGTTCCCATGCCCTGCAGCCTCGGACTTGCGCTCTGAAGTCGAGCGCGAGTTGATGCGCATTCTGCGCGAGTGGGAGGCCCATGCCTTGGATGAGCACGGCCCACGACGCACGCGCTTTGTGTCGCGTGTTTTTGACATCGACACTGCGGCTGAGTTGCAGCGCTTGCCGGCCTGTGCTCCGTACATTCCGTTGTGGTCTACGCTGCGTGAGGTTGCCCTGCGGGCGAACGATGTGGCGCTGCGCGAGCTGTATGACGCCTGGTGGCGCGACTATGTGGAACTTGGGTTTGCGCCGGAGACGGGGCTCCCCACAGTGTGGGACCCTTTGCGCGATGAGCCCTTGCTGGATCAGCCGGTGGAAATCGGCTTGCCCTTGGGCTTCTTGGTTGATGTAGCCTTCAAGGGGCCACCAGAGCACCGTCAAGTCGCCTTGACGCAGGCTGTGCGCATTGCCGACACGGTGCTTGAGCACGGGCTATTACCTGATGGTTCGATGGCCGCGAGTTATGTGCCGCGCAACGGGCGTCCGAACTTGGATACGGCTTTACTGCGGCGTTTGGATGTGCCGGCGCAGTTGGCGCGCTTGAGCGCACTGACCGGCAATCAGCGCTATCTGCGTGCTGCACACGAAGCGCTGGCAACCTTGGAGTACACGCACCATTGGGCCGGTTCATGGCAGAGTATCGATCCAGCCTTCGATGATGAGTACGGGCACTATGGTGCGCGTGCAGCCTTGGTGGCGCGTGATGTGCCCAGGGACGCTTTGTTCAAGCGTTTTGCGCTGGAGGGTTGGGCGCACTTCGAGCCGTTGTGGGCTGGTGCGGTGAGCTTGGGCGGCAATCTGGCCGCGGACCAAGTGCGTTGCTGGCAACTGCTGGCAGACCTGGCTTTGGTTGAGCCAGCTGTGTTGCCGCGCGCACAACCTTTGTTGTTGGATGCGGCGTATGCGCACATGCAAGGCGAGCAGTACGGCAACGGCGCGTGGGGAGATGTCACCATCTACCATTACGATCCGCGCACCGCGTTGCAGGTAGGTGACTTGCCGGGCACGCCGTCGAACCTGTTGCAAGGACTTGCCACGTTGGCGGCACCGCACCTTCAGTTGCCGGCCGACGAAGTGCGCGCGCGGTACACGAGCGTGTTGCGCTCTACGCAGGCGCAGTACCGCCGTGCGTACGGCTATCTCGTCGATCGCGCCCCGCGTGCGGGTGCCAATACTGCGGCTGGTTCGTTGCGTGTGCTCTTAGGTCTCGAGCGCATGTATGTCGCGCTCAGCGCACCCGCACCACGCTAAGCGAGTCACTGAAGGCGTTCGTCACGAGCAGCTCGAGGCGTCCATCGCCTTCGAGATCCACGCATGTCAGGCCTAGCGGCCCGAGTCCTGCGCCCAGTTCCGGTAGCGCGCGCAACCCGCCCTCCGTTTGCCAACTCCACGCATTGATGTGGTGGCTGTTTTGTGCGGAAACAAAGATCTCCGCGCGTCCATCACCGCTGAGATCGCCGCAACTGACTGCATAAGGCCGCAAGCTCGTGGCTTGGGGCGCAGTCAACTCAGTGGCGCCATCTCCGCGTAGCACATGCACCTGGCCGACAGCATCACCTTGCAGCGTGAGCGCCACCAACTCAGCACTCCCATCGCCATCGACATCGCCTAGCGTCACATCGATGCACGGCGCGTCCCATGCCGTACGCGTAGAGGCAGTCCACTGCGCGCCTTCGCGCACCAAGCCCAGCAGCGCTTTGCCACCGGTCAAGGCGACATGCAGCGTGCGCGGCTTGGCTTGCCACACCAGCGCGGTGGGCCCACCACTCACACTCATGCGATCGCGCACGGTGAAGAGCGGGTTGCCATCGGGTCCCGTCTCGATGTTCACGACCACAAGCGTATCGCCCTCTGCATCGGCAACGATGGCTTCCGGGCGCTGGTCGCCATCGAGATCGGCAAGCACCATGTCTTTGGCGCTCTTGCCTACCGCAAATGGCGCTACCAGAGCACGCTGCGCATAGTGACCTTGGCCATCACCGAACAAAGCCACCAAGCGACCACCTGCATCGGTGCGCTGAGCGAGCAACAGATCTACATGGGCATCGGCGTCCAAGCGCAGCACCTGCGGAGCTTCCACGCTGCCCAGATGCTCGACGACTTCGCGCGCGCCCAAGCCCTCTGCGCGTCCGCGCAAGAGGCTGAGCGTGCCATCCAACGCGTCTAGAGTGAGCACATCCAGGCGCCCGTCTGCATCCAAGTCAGCCGTCAACAGCGCATACGGCGCACGACCGGTGCTGTGCGAGCTAGCCGTGCTCCAGCCCGTCGGCGCGCCGTACTGCACCGACACGCGCTTTGCATCACCATTGGCAAAAGCCACATCCGTAAGGCCGTCTCCGTCAAAGTCGCCCAAGCACGCGTCGAAGGGATGCTGTCCTGCATAGCTTGGTGGCGTCGGTGTCAAGCTGGCATGACTGCGCAACTCTTGCCCGCGCAACGCCAAGCTCCACAGTGTGCCCGCGCGATCCACCTCGAGGTCGATGGGCACCACACCCGCGGTCAAGCGCTCCTTGATGCGCATCTCGCGCGGATCAAGGAGCCATACTGCATCGTCACCGCCCGCAATCGCCACATGGCTCGCACCATTGTGCGTGATCTCCAGCATGTCGCGTGGCAAGCCATCGACCGCACTCTGGCCATCACGCACCAACGCGCCGTTGGCTACCTTCCAACGCACGATGCGCCGCGTCGCTTGGGACGCGGCGTACAAGTACTGGCCGTCCTCGCTGAAGAGCAGCGCCGTCACCTGCGTGTCCTCAAGTGTCAGCGTCTCTACCAGCTTTTCCCCGCTGAAGAGCAAGAGTCGGTCCTCCACATCCGCCACCGCAATCTCTCGCACGCCATCGCGTTGCAGGTCGCCGCACGCGATCACGCGCGGGCGTACTTCAAGCGGCTGCGACCACGCCAGAGGCGCCGCGCCGGACTCTTGCGTCAACAGCAAGCGCGCGTCGACCAAGGCGATCATGGGCGTGCTACGCGAAGCTACCACCACGCGCGCGTCTGCTTGGGCCGAGCGCGGCGCGCCTGCGTACCAGATGGGACCGAGCAAGAAGTCCGACAACTCCAGCGCGCGCGGTGCCTGCGCCGCTTCAAAACCACGCGCCGCCGCACGCCACAACTGCAAGCTGCCAGGACCATAGGTGCCCGCCAGCAACTCATCGCGCCCATCGCCATCAAGATCACCCGCCAGCACACTTGTGGGGCGCGCGCCGTTGAGCGTCATGTGCTCGCGACGCGCTTCGATGATCTTCAGCTCCACACTCTGCTCGCCGTGTGCTTCGCAAGCCGTAGCGAGCGAGAGCGCACAGAGCGAGCGCATACAGAGGCTGGCAACGGCTGTCCTGTACATATGACTCACGCCACCAGAGTAGGTCGTCTGCGGCGCGGAGGCTATGCTCTCCTGCTGGTACCACTCGCCATGACCCTGCACCGCAGCCACCGCACGCTCCTTGCTGTACTGCTGCTGCTGGGCGTGGGAACGGCACTTCTGTTGTGGCCCACACCTTCCCCGGATGCCCCCCGGGCGGTCGATGGCACGGCGCCCACCACGACGGCGCCAACCACCGAGATGGCGGCGGCTCCTGTCGAACTGACGGCGGCTCCGGTGTTCGAGTCTTTGGACACGACGGTGGTGTTCCCGCTGGAAGTCGTGTTGGAGCTCAAGGCGCTCGATGGTGCCGACGAGACGCAGCTGCGCCAAGGAGCACGCTCGCGCTTGTCTGGCATGGTGCTGGATGCCGCCGGAGAAGGGCGTCGGGCCGAAGTGCGCTTTGTTGGCGGGTTGAACCAAGGGCGCGTGTTGTTCTGCGATGGTCTAGGCCGGTTCGGCGCCAATGACCTGTATCCGGGTTTGGCCTTGGTGCAGCTCAGCGGAGGCGGCTTGCCCAGTTGCTTGCGTGAGGTGCGTCTGCGCCAAGAGCGTGACGCGCTCCTGAATGTGTCCTTTGCACGTGCGGCACATGTGTCAGGCAAAGTTGTCGGACCCGATGGCGCGGGTGTGGCCGAGGCGCGCGTCACGCTGGATGGCCAGCAAGCGACCACCGATGCTCAAGGCGTATTCGTTGTGCCGCAGGTGGCTGCGGGCGAGGCCGTCCTCATGGTCGAGAAGGTCGGGCTTGCCATGGCACGCGAAGTCGTAGCGGTGCCAGCCGGTGGCGCCGTGACTCCCGACAAGCTGACCATCGTGATGCAGCGCGGGGCGCGCCTGACGATTGCGATTGACGAGCCTCTCAACAGCGGCGTCGAGGCGCTCGTGTACTTGATGAGCGAAACCTCAGGGGCCGAGCGCCGCTACCCGTGGCACAAGGCTTCGCCCGTGCGAGTCTGGCCGGGCGGTCAAACTACGGTCGAGGATCTGCCTGCCGGGCCGTTGTCACTGCGCTTGTACCACTCGGGTGCGCGGGCGGTGCCGGCGCGCACCAATGTCTCGCTGTCTGAAGGCGAAGAGGAGACGGTTGTGCTCCATCTTGAGCCTGCGCCTGTGGTCACCGGTGTGGTCACGTTGCGTGGGCAACCCGCGCGCGATGCTGTTGTGCGGTTGGAGACACCCGACCGCGTGTCCTCCATGTTGCAGTCGTATGGCCAGCAGAACTGGCTGCAGTTGGAGACCGAGGTCTACTCCAGCCTGCCGAGCGCGGTGCAAGAACTGCGCACGAACCACAAGGGTGAGTTCAGCCTCAGCGCGTATGAGGATCTGTCGGCGCGGCGCTTCCTGACCGCCGTTAGTTCCGATGGACGCTCGCGGGCCGCGCTGTTGCTGCAAGGCGGCGAAACGCGTGTCGAACTCGAGCTGAAGGAAGTGCGGGCGGGCACGAGCGCCATCAGCTTGCGCCTGCCCACGCGTTGGCAGGCTTTGCCGGTGCGCATCACGATCAATGGCGAGCCGCGTGATCCGTTCCTGCTGGCGCCTGGCAAGGATCTGGATGTCGATGGTTTGCCGCGCGGCGAGTGGCTGGTCAGCGCGACATGGAACGGCGAGGGCTTGATCGAGCGCCGTAGCCTTGTGCTGCAAACCGAGGCGACGCTGGAATGCCCGTTGCCCGAGGGTGCGATTGCTGGTCAGGATGAGGACACGCGCCGACGCGCAGGCGCACGCTAGAGTGTGGGCATGCGCCAACTGACTCTCGACGGACGCTCTCTTACGCTCGTGCACCTCAAGGCTGTGCTGGCCGGTGAACCGGTACAGCTCGCCATCGCCAAGCCCGCTATGGCGGCGGTTAAGCGCGCGCGCGCCATCGTCGAAGCGCATGTCAAGAATGGTGACGTCGTCTACGGCTTGACCACCGGCTTCGGCAAGTTGAAGAGCGTGGCCATCGCCAAGGAGGACTTGGCGCAACTGCAAGAGAACCTCGTTCTGTCGCACTGTGTAGGCGTAGGCGAGCCTTTGCCGCCGAACATCGTGCGTGCAGCCCAAGTGCTGCGCCTGAACGGCTTGGTGCGTGGCCACTCTGGCGTGTCCACTACGCTTGTCGAGCACTTGGTGGCGTGCTTCAACGCCGGCTTTGTGCCGGTGGTGCCTTCCCAAGGATCGGTAGGCGCGTCGGGTGATCTCGCGCCGTTGGCGCACATGGCTGCGGCCTACCTAGGCCACGGTGATTGCACTGTGGCGGGTGTGCGCATGAAGGCGGCCCAAGGTCTCAAGAAGCTCAAGCTCAAGCCAGTGGTGTTGGGTGCCAAGGAGGGTCTAGCCCTCATCAACGGCACCGAGATCATCAAAGCCATTGGCGCCGAAGCGGTCCTGCGCGCCGAGACGGTCGTGGCAAGCGGCGACATCGTGGCGGCCCTCACATTGG
>JBILXQ010000164.1:0-6149 GCA_044378375.1 Planctomycetota bacterium | reverse complement strand
GACGGTGGCTTCGACGAGGCCGGTGAACATGAGGGGCGCATACTAGCTCAGGTGGATACTGGCATGGGTGGTTGTGCACGATCTCGCAGCGGCAGTGTTGTTTGCATGTCAAAGAACCCGTTTTTTGTCCCGTCGTGAGAGCAGCCGTCGTCTGGCTACATTTGGTCCATTAACAAGCAAGTCCTGAGGCGAACATTCGGGGCATCCCCAACGCCCGGGCTGGCCCTGGAGGAGCGAAACGCCCAGTGGCTCCAGACGGAAACCATGTGCGCCCGGCCACGGGCTGGGTGCAGTTTTTCGACATGTTTCTCGCGGGCGGCCCCCCGTAAGGCGGCCCTAACACCCTAAGGCACCGAGCCCCGTCTAACTCGTGCACACTCGTCTGGACCAGTATCATCCTTGCTGGCGCCCCTTGACCGTTCCACCCCGATCGCGTACTGTGTTTCCCCCAAATCCCTGCCACCGGCGGGGACCGGCACGGCCCCCTCCACCACGAGTCCCGTGAAGCTCTTTGTTGTCCTGACCCTGTTCCCCGAGGCTATGGAAGCCTACGCGTCTACGTCGATCCTCGGCGTGGCCCGCGCCAAGGGCTTGGTACGGACTGAATTCATCGACTTCCGCGACTTTGCGCGCGACCGTCATCGCACGGTGGATGACCGCCCCTTCGGCGGTGGCCCCGGCATGGTGTTGAAGCCTGAACCGATTGCTGAGGCAGTCGAATGGGTGGAAGCACGCCACGGAGCCTGCCGAAAGATTGCGCTGTGTCCGTCGGGACGCACCTTCCGCCAAGCCGTGGCGGAGGAGTTCCTCGGCCCAGAGCGCATCCTTTTTCTGTGTGGGCGCTACGAGGGCTTTGACGAGCGCATCTTCAGCGTTTTGGGCTTTGAAAAGCTGTCTCTGGGCGAGTTTGTGCTCGCTGGAGGCGAGCTGCCGGCCCTTTGCGCGATTGAGGCCGTAGCGCGCCTGGTGCCCGGAGTGCTTGGAGACGAGCGTTCGGCCATCGAGGACAGCTACTCGAGCACCGGTCTGGTTGGCGCTGCCCCGGATGGCGCGCGCGGCCTCGACCACCCCCACTGGACGCGCCCGCGCGTCTGGCGCGGTGCCGAGGTGCCCGAGGTGCTGATGAGTGGCGACCACGCCGCCATCGCCCGCTGGCGCGCCCGCCAGGCGGACCAAGCACTGCAAGCGCGCCTAAAGAGCATGCAGCGGACAGTCGATTGAGTACCTCCCTCGCGGCAGGCACTCCCCCACACACCTGTGTGGTCCTTCGGGGCTGAACAGGAACAACTAGGCAGGTAGACAACCTGAACGTACAGGAGACGGTCGCCTTTAGCGGCCGGACCACGAAGATGGACTTGATCGGACAGCTCGAACGCGAAAACGGCAAGAAGACCCTCCCCCCGGTGCACATTGGTGACACCGTCGAGGTGCACTACCTCATCAAGGAAGGCGATAAGGAGCGCGTGCAGCTCTTCATCGGCACCGTGATCGCGATGAAGAACCGCGGCATCCGCCGCAACGTCGTCGTGCGCCGCATCGTGCAGGGCGAAGGTGTCGAACGCACCTTCCCGATGCACTCGCCGCGCGTGAAGGACATCGTCGTCACGCGCCGTGGCGAAACCCGCCGCGCCAAGCTGTACTTCCTGCGCGATCGCGTCGGCAAGCAGACCCGCCTCAAGGAGCTGCTCGGCGAGAAGGCGCGCAAGGAGCGCGAGCTGAACAAGGCCATGCGCGCCGCCGACGGTAGCGCTACCGAAGGCTCCTGAACGGTGCTGCTCCCCCTCCTACAGGGAGCGCACAGCACGCGAGGCGGTGTCCGGTGTGACCGGGCTCCGTTTCGTCGTTTCCAGACCTACTGATTCCAGACCACCTCGCCGTCCACTACGATCTGCGCCTTATGACCGAGAACCTCGGCAAGATCACTGCCCTTACCATCGCCGTCCTCATCGCCGCTGTTGCGAGCATGGTCGGCCCGATCCTCTTTGGCGAAGCGCCCTTCCGCTTGGGCCTCGACCTGCAAGGAGGAACGCGCCTCGTCTACCAGTTGCCGTTTGAGAAGGCCGTCGAAACCGGCCAGATCACAGCAGACGAACTCGCGGACAAGCCGGCCTTGTTGCAGGCGACCGCCACGATCATGCGTGGCCGCATCGACCCGCAAGGCGTGCTGGAAATGTCGATTCGCCCCGAGGGCACCGATCGCATCGTGATCGAGTTGCCTGGTGCTGCGGAACTCGCGACCACGGAGACCACAGGCAAGTTGCGCACGGCGCTGGATGCGACGGCTCAGTCGCTCGAGCTCGATGGCAGTGATGTGGCCCTCGTCAAGCTCTTCCCGCAGTCGGGTGGTTTGGTGCGCATCGGTGGTGAGCGCATCCTCTACGCCACGCGTAGCGGCACCACGCTCGCGGGCCTAAGGCGCGGTGCAGAGAAGACCGCTCCGTCGCCGCATGAAGTGAATGCAGCGGTCGAGTTGCTGTCGTCCGATGACTTGCAGAAGCGCATCGAGAACGTCGGCGACATGCAGTTCCTCGTGCAAGCCAACGCCGCGGACTTCAGCCGCGCGGGCAGCGACGAAGCCAGCGAACTGTCGCGCATGCAGACTTGGCGTGCGGCCAATCCGACGGCGCCGATCGAAGACTTCAACCGCCTGGCGCGCGACCAAAGCGGTCCGATCGATGGACTGCGCTGGCACCCGATGCGTCTGGGCCGTGAAGAACTCGAAGTCGCGCTGACGCAGCGTCCGATGATTCCGTTGGTGGTGCCGCGCCCGACCACGGGTGGTGATGCCAACACGTGGAGCTTCAGCGGTTCTGATCTTGAAAGCGTGACCTACTCGCAAGACGAGTACGGCTATCCCGCGGTCGCGTTCGAAATGACGCCGGAAAAGCGCGTTGCGTTCGGTGACTTCACGCAAGCGTCGATCGGTCGCGGCATGGCAATCGTGCTGAACGGTGAGATCGCCACGCTCGCCACCATCCGCACCAAGCTGCCGGGTGGCGGACAGATCTCTGGTGGCGCGGGCGGTTTCACGCAAAAGGAAGTGCAAGACCTCATCACGGTGCTGCGCTCCGGTTCGTTGAAGATCAAGCCGGTGCTGTTGGACAAGAGCCGCGTGGGCGCCAGCCTCGGCGACGACTATGTGAACAAGGGCATGATCAGCGCGTTGTTTGCGCTAGTGGTCGTGATCGTGTTCATGGTCTACACCTACAAGCGTCTGGGCATGTTCGCAGTGCTCGGACTGTTGGTGAACTTGGTGTTGTTGATGGGTGCGTTGGCGTTCTTGCGCGCCACCCTCACGCTGCCGGGTATCGCAGGCATCGTGTTGACCGTCGGCATGGCCGTTGACGGCAACATCCTGATCTTCGAGCGCTTGCGTGAAGAACTCGCGCGCGGCTTGAAGCTGAAGGACGCCGCGCGCGCGGGCTTCGAGCGCGCCGCCGTCACGATCTTGGATGCCAACCTGACCACCTTGATCGCCGGCGCGATCTTGTACTGGGCTGGTACGGGTCCGATTCGCGGCTTCGCGACGACCTTGTGCATCGGCATCTTGACCACGCTCTTCACGGTCATCGTCGTGTCGAAGTTGCTGTTGTTCCGCGACCTCAACGCGGGCCGCAGCGGCTACGAAATGCGCGAGCTCATCAAGGGCCAGGGCATCGACTTCTTGGGCAAGACGCGCGCGGCCCTGACGGTGTCGACGATCCTGATCGTGGGCACGGTGGGCTTGTTCTTGTGGCAGCCGGAGAAGGAGAAGCTCGGCATCGACTTCCTGGGTGGCTACTCGATCTCGGCGCGCACGCAAGAGCCGCAGTCGGTCCAGTCCATCAACGATGCCTTGCGCGCCGCCGGCGGCAGCGTGGCCAGCGCGACGGTGCAGGCCATCACGGATTCGTCGCAAGGCTCGGGCTACACCGAGTTCCGCATCACCGCCAAGCTCGGTGAACAGAACAGCGAAGAAAGCGCGAAGTCGGCCGAAGTCGAAGTGCGCCGCGCACTGGCCACCATGCTCCAGCGTGGTCCGGTTGACTTGAAGCTCGCCGATGGCGCGGCCAGCGGCGAGATCTACTTTGAATCGCCGCATGCGATCGAAGACATCTCGGCCTCGTTGACCAAGGACGGCTTGACCGCGGTGACTGTGCAAGCGATGGCCACGCCGGCCAACGCCTACTCGTTCACAGCGAAGGCCGGTGCGAGCGCAACGCAGGCCGAGTTGAGCACCTTGGTCACGCGTCGCTTCACCGCGACGCTCGACACGAAGGGTGTCCCCTACACACTCATGTCGCCGATCCCGGAATCGACCGTGGTTGGTCCGCAGGTGGGCGGCGAGCTGCGCGACAAGGCCATCCGTGCCATGTTGCTGGCTCTCTTCGCCACGATCCTCTACTTGCGCTTCCGCTTCGATCAATGGAGCTACGGCATCGCGGTCGTCGCGGCCTTGGCGCACGACGTTCTGATCACCTTGGGTGCGTTGGCCGTCGCGAACCAGTTCGGCTTCGTCCAAAGCGAAATCGACCTCTCGATGGTCGCCGCGTTCTTGACGATCATCGGTTACTCGCAGAACGACACGATCGTCATCTTTGACCGCGTGCGCGAGAACATTGGCAAGAGCAAGAAGCCCTTGCGTGACATCCTCAACGACTCGGTCAACGAGACGCTGGGACGCACGATCCTCACCTCGGTGACGGTGTTCCTGACCATCGTGGTGTTGTTCGTGGCGAACTACGGCTCACGCAATGTGCTCGAAGGCTTCTCCTTCGCCATGCTCATCGGTGTGATCTCTGGTACGTACAGCACGATCTACATCGCGAGCCCGGTGCTGTTGTGGCTGGAGAAGCGCGCCGGTCGCGCCGAAGCCAGCACGGCGGCAGAAGTCGCAGCCAAGGCCTGAGTACATCTGAGGCACAGAAGGACCCCGAGGAACGAAGCACATGCGCATCGTCCTCGGGGTTCTTGTCTTGATCGGGTTGTTCTTGGGGGCCGCGTGGCTGCGCCACAGCTTCACGACCGAGGCGCGCTCAGCCTCGGAACGCGCTTGGGGTTCGGGCGAGCTCAAGCTCGCGCCGATTGAGGAAGGTTGGGGCCGTGCAATCGTAGGCGTGCAGAGCGGCGTCGCGCCTGCAGCACCCGAAGAGGTCCGCCCTACCCCTCCGGCGGCCGCACCATTGGCCCCGAAGCCAGAGCCGAAGCCAGAGCCGAAGCCAGAGCCGAAGCCCAAGCCAGCACAAGCCACGCATGTCGTGCAACCTGGCGAGAACTTGGGCCGCATTTGCGCCCAGGTGTACGGCACCAGCGATAAGCGTTTGGTGGAAGCCGTCGCCAAGGCCAATGGCCTGACTAGCCCCAATGCCATCCGTGTAGGCCAAACGCTGGTCCTACCGGACCGTGCGCAACTGCCCTAGTCGAGCGGCGCGCCTTCGAGCGCGCGTTGCACCACGGCGAAGCGCACCTCGGCTGGAGCTCCGCGACGCAAGTTGCCGAGCGCGCCATCGGTCAAGCGCACACGCAGAGTGCGCAGCGAGTGGTCTTCGTCAAATGTTTCGGACAAGGGCTTGCAGAGCTTGCGCACCGCCGCATCCAAGCGACCCTCGCCGGCCGGCATGGTGATGTCGACTGTGACACTGCGCCGATCCAAACGCGCAGCGACTGCAGCATCCAAACGCTCGAGACCTTCACCGGTGGCGGCGCTCACCCAGACGCTCTCCGTGCTGCGTTCCGCGACCAACCAGTGCAAGGCCAGCGGCTCAGGCACGCGGTCAATCTTGTTCAGCACAATCAGGTCCGCGCGCGTGTGCGCAGACAAGGTGCGCAGCACCTTGTCGACGGCTTCCATCTGCAAGGCAGCCTCGGGATGCGAGGCATCGACGACATGCAACAGCAGGTCCGCCTCAAGCGTCTCTTCCAAGGTCGCGTGAAAGGAAGCCACGAGATGGTGCGGCAAGCGCCGCAAGAAGCCCACGGTGTCCGACAAGAGCACCGTGCGCCCGTCTTTGAGACGCCATTGACGTGTGCGCGTGTCCAAGGTCGCGAACAACATGTCCGCGACGAATTCCTCGGCACCCGTGAGCGCATTCAACAGCGTCGACTTGCCGGCGTTGGTGTAGCCGACGAGTCCTACGGTGTAGACATCGGTACGCGAACGCACCTGGCGT
>JBILXQ010000163.1:0-6152 GCA_044378375.1 Planctomycetota bacterium | reverse complement strand
CTTGCGCACCGTAGTACGCCTTGGCGCGTGCTTCGCACAGCGGCAACATGCTCGCGTAGAAGTCGAACAAGGGGCGCATCTGTGCATACTCACCGCGTGCCAGCATCGGGTAGTACGACAAGCGCGTATTTTGCCACCAGTAGTCACCACCCCACTTGCGCCAATCGGGGTTCATGTCAGGTCCGCCTGACAGGCTTGGTTCCACCGTGAAGATCGAACCGTTGAACTTGATCGGATACGGACCACCAGCAGCACACGCGCTCACCCAACGCTGAAGAATCCACGCTCGCGTGATGCGCTCGCCATCTGTCTCTGCTGTATCGCGGTCGGCGCGCACACACTTGCCGTCGACAAAGAGCGCCAGCTCTGCGGTGCGCACATCATGGCGCGCAGCCACATGCGTCCAACGGCCGGCCTGCAACACATCGTCAGCGACGATGGTGCGCGTGCCCACGACCAAACGCAGCGAACGGCCGGGATGTGTGTCGAAGAGAAACCCGTCGCTGCCGCCAGCGGTGAGTTGATCGAGGATACGCCCTGGGCCTGCGTTCTCATCCAAACGCACCCACGCCTCGACGGTGAAGGACCGACTCGGATCAAAGTTGACGCCCTCGGCCCACACACCACGGGCGAGATCCACACGCACGCCGTGGATGCCACCCACGGTTTGGCGCTGGAACGGCTGCTGGCCGATGAGCTTGGGCGGACCTGGCAACCATGAATGGCCGGAGTGCCATTCTTTGCCCTCGTTGTGGCTGACATCCGGACCTGCAACCCACGTGGCGAGGCGGCCGATGTCCACGGCCGACACATCGTTGCAGCTACCGCTGGTCAAGGCGCGCATCGAACCATCATCGAGCACTCCTTTGTGTAGCGACACTCGCGCAAGCAAACCTGACAAGACATTGTGACCGTTGGAGTCATGCCCCACGCGCACGGGATGGCGTGCGCTGGAGGCAACCAACGGGGCACGGCCTTCGACCTCCAACCAGGAACGCGACCAGAAGTCACGCCAATGCGCCGCGGTCGCGGCACGCGAGGCCTCCAACCCCAGCGCATGTGCATGCACTCGTGCAGCCTCGGCTTGCCAGCCCGCTGCATCCACGCCTTGGGTGCAAGGCAGTGCGATGGTGACCGCATGAGCCGTGTGGGCGCCACTGGGCGTGCGCCGGATGCTGGCACCAAAGATGCGCCCCTTCAGCGGATCACGCACGAGGGCCGCGGCATCTTGCAAGCCCTGGTGCTGCAAGGTGAAGGCTACCACGCTGTCGCGGTTCGCATGCCACCAGCCGAATTCGGTCGGTGTGCTGTAGCTAGTGTCGCCGTCCTCCTCCACCACCACAGAGGCCGGCGCATCACGCATCGTCCACGACGATTGCAGTTCCTGGCCTTGCAAGCGGCGGCGTTCGGTGCGCCAGTTGTCCGGTTGCACCTCGAGCTCTGTAGGAGCAGCGCTGCCAAGTTCGACCCGCAGCACCGGCGCATCCTTGTCAAACCAAATGGACACACGGCCTTCGCTGTTGGCACCGATACTGAGGTCAATGCGTCCTTCCGATAAGTTCAAGCGTTGCTGCATCGGCATGCCCGCCGACCACAGCGGCGGTGTGGTGCGCAAGCGCACACGGCCTACCTTCAGCAAACGCGCTGCTTCGCTCCAACTGTCCGTGCGCGATAACAACAGCACGAGGTCACCGGCTTCGTCCAACCACACATTCGCGCCACACGTGCCGTTACCGATCGGCATGGAGCCCGCCGCATCCTTGGAGGGCGTGGTCCACACAGGCTCGTACGACTCAAGACGCTCCAGCGGCTGAAAGGTGGGCGGCGTTTCGAGTGCGGAGGCAACCTGCAGCAGCGCGGTAGCGTAGAAGGCGGCGTACATGCGCCGATTGTGGCGTCTTTTGCGTGCGAGAGCGAGCGCTACGGACGAGAGCCCTAGCGAGCAGAGCTAATGCCGATCCAGCCGGTGAGATCTGTGCCCGAGCCGGTCTCTAGGTCTTCACTGAAGCCAGCCATCACACGCACATCAGGAGTGAGCTCGAACGCAAGCCCCAGATCCAACTCGAGGTTGGGCGTCGCCAACTCATCCAGAGCCAAATCACGCGTGGCCTCGGGTGCGTAGCGCAAGCCCATCAACCACGAGGTGCGCTCGTTGTGACGCAGCTCCGCAGACACCCACGCTTGCAAGCGATCACTCGTCTGCAGGTTCGCATCCTCAAAGCTCGATGGCGTCGTCACCTCAGCTAGATCTGCACCACCGCCGAAGGTCCAATCACCCACGGACTTCTGGAGCACGAATCCAATGGCCCCATCCAGTCCCCCGTTGCCGTAGCCGTTTTGCACCGAACCGGTCGGCAGCTCGAGCGTGGCGCGCACCACCATCGCAGGGCGCGCGGCCGTCTCGTCGTACACGCGGAAGGCCCATGTGACGGGGATGTCACACAACGCCAACTGGTCACCATCCATGGTGAAGGCATCGACGCCGTTGGCGCGCACGCGCATCTCGTAGTCATTGCGGTCCGCATCCTCACGGCCTCCGTTGGGGAAGCCCAACAGCGAGTGCCAAGCCTCAATGAACTCATCGAGAAAACCACTCGAAGTCCACAGCACAGGCAGCTCGACCTCTACATCGCTGCGCCTGTCGATGCCGTACCTCAAGACCAACGAAGTGCGCCACAACTCACCGTCGAGAGCGACCAGATTGTCCGGATCTGCATCGCTGACTTGAAAGATGTTCGAGTACGCACTGAACACCGAAGTGCCGAGCGTGCCCGCTTCTTGCGTGGCGGTTGCACGCGGCCGCGGTGACACGAACTGCTGCACCACAGGCCCGTTCACGCGCGCAGGCACGGGGCCGCGCACCACCTGCGGCACGGTCGCGGTGGTACTGCACGCACTGACAAGTACACTGGACAGTGCGGAGAGGATCGAGACGCGGCGCAGCATGCGCTACAGCCAACCAAACTGGCGCGCCTCAGTCGAGCAGCACCACAAAGCGCTTGGCGCCCACAGGCGGTTCTGGCTCGACGGGGACATCACGCCCCTCCAACAAGGTGACCTCCGCCAGCTCAGGGCCGCGCCGCAGAAACGCTTCCAGTTCCTCCACGCGCTCAAGCGGCCCTTGGGCCTGGCACACCACGCGGCCATCGGGCAAATTGCTCACCCAACCCACCAGATCCAAGCGACGCGCGGCGAGCTTGGTATGGTGCCGAAAGCCCACACCCTGGACGTGTCCCGACACCAACCACTGCCTAGCGATCATTGCCTAGCGATCACGATTGCTGCGAGCGCCCCGGCTGCCAGAGCACATCGCCCTTGCCGTGATCGTTCAGCACGCGCCCCAACACGAACAAGTAGTCCGACAAGCGGTTGAGGTACTTCAACACCTCGGCATTGACGCGCTCTTGTTCTTCGGGGTGCGCCGACAACTCGACCACCAAGCGCTCGGCACGCCGGCACACATTGCGAGCAAGGTGCGTCCACGCCGAAGGCATGGTGCCGCCCGGCAGAATGAAGCTCTTCAGCGGCTCGAGCTTGGCATTCTCGCGGTCAATCAAGGCCTCGATGCGCTCGGCATAGGCCGGCGTAATGCGCAGGCGCGCACCGGCCTCACCGGGCACACACAAATCCGCGCCCACATCAAACAGCTCGTTCTGGATGGCGACGATGTCCGAGCGATGTGGCTCCACGAGACCATGCGCCACGAGCAAGCCTAGGACCGACGACAACTCATCCACCGTCCCGTATGCGGACACGCGCAGGTGATGCTTGTCGACACGCGTGCCATCTCCAAGGCTAGTCTGCCCTTGGTCGCCGCCTTTGGTGTAGATGCGATCGAGTCGAACCATATGGGGATCTTCACCCTCTGCTGCGTTCCGCGCAACGCTTAGGGTTCGTTCGTGGGACGAGTTTGGATGCGATCCGTGCCTTCGGGCGGCTGGAGTGCTTGCGAAAGGGCATCCAGTCGGCGCCCGCGGCGACGAGACACGTCGAGGCCCAGATCCTTGGGGGTGACGGTCGAGCCCAACGCCCGCGCCATCAAGTGCCACGCGCGCGCATCGCGGTCCTCCAAGGGGGCGCGCGAGTACACGCGCTCAATCGAATCGATGATGTCTTGTTTGGCTGCTGCCGTCAGGGCCACGCGCTCACCGAACGCATGCTTCAAGGCAGCCTTCAAGAACTCGCGCGCTTCACCGGTGATGGGCTTGGAGCCGCGCTCGGCTCCGCGGGCGCTGCGTTCGGTGTACAAGGCCGACAGCACGATGCCCGTAGCCACAGCCAAGTTCAGCGAACCATGTTCGGCACTGGTGGCAATGTGCACCAACTCACCGCACAACTCCGTCTCCTCGCGCGTGAGGCCTGTTTCCTCGTTGCCAAAGACCAAGGCGAGGCGGTGATCCGCATCGTTCGCTAGCTCGACCAGCTCGGTCTGTGCAGTGCGCCAATCGCGACGCGAGCGATGATCATGCGCACGCGCCGTGAAGCCCACACTCGCCGTGCAATCGGCCAAGGCTTCTTTCATGGTGGTCACGATGCGCACGCGATCCTTGGCCTTGGGTACACCGTGGCTCATCTGCTCGAAGTCAGGATGCACCAGCATCGAAGGCTTGAGTGGCGACACCACCACGAGTTCACACGGCGCAAAGTTCGCCGCGATGCGCACGATCATGCCGACATTGCGCGGGCCTTGCGGTCGCGCGAGGACAATGCGTTTCATGCGTGACCTGCAACCTTCGCGCGCACGGCGTCGTACTGCGCCGGATCGGGATTGCCACCTGACACCACGACCACCACACGCAAGGGATTCGCGGCAGCGCGACCTGCCAACAGCTCGGCCGGCAGACGGCCGGAATGCACCACCGCATACGCGGCGGCGCCCGCAGGCTCCACGCGTTCACCAAGCCGCACGAGTGCTTCTTGTGCGGCAAAGATGGCCTCATCGGACAAGCCGACGACCGCGTTCACGCAATCACGCGCGATGTCGATGTTGAGCTGACCCGAGTACGCGGGCGTCAAGCCTTGCACCTTGCTCGTCACGGCAATGTGCACCGGTGCACCCTGCGCCATGCCTTGGGCCAACGAGTCAGCACCAGCAGGCTCGGCCCCGAGCACGCACAGCTGCGCGCCGAAAGCGCGTCGCAACGCCAAAGACGTGCCTGCGATCAAACCACCGCCACCAACGCAGATGATGACCACCTCGGCATCAGGAGCTTGCCGCGCGATCTCGACACCCACACTGCCCGCGCCTTCGACTGTGCGTTCGGCATCATAGGGATGCACCAAGGTCATGCCGCGCGCGACACGCGCAGCGCACTCCTCGTCTGCGCCCGCGCGCGTGGGGGCCAGCACCACTTCGGCTCCTTCGCTTCGGCAAGCCTCGATCTTGTTGGGATACGCATTCGCTGGCATGCAAATCGTCGCGGGGACACCGGCGCGGCGCGCAGCCCAGGCTAGAGCCTTGCCGTGATTGCCCGACGAAGCACACACCACACCTGCTTGGCGCTGCGCTGGCGTCAGGAGGCTGATCTGATTCCAAGCGCCACGAGCCTTAAACGAGCCTGTTTCTTGCCGATTCTCGAGCTTGGCGCGCAGCAGCACGCGCGGGTCTCCGCTCGGCAGCTCAACCAGCGGCGTCTCGCGCACGACACTGGCGAGCGCGGCAGCGCGCTCCTCGGTGCGGATGTGGTCCCATCGTTTCCAAGTGGCATGCATGGCGTGTTCTTAGGCAGGTGAGGGTGCGATTGACGGTCCGGTTTGGGCTTCAGCGCCGCGGAGACAGTACCAACTGAATCGGGCTCCACTTGCGCTCCTTGGCCGAACGCAAGTCAGGTTGCTTGCTGTTGGTCAAGTTGCGGAAGGTGGCGTGCAGGCTCTGAGGCGGATCGCGCCGATAAAGCTTGAACCAACCGCTGGCATCGGTCTTCCCGACCTCGACCCCATCGGCCAACACCACAGCTTCGGCGATCGGGCTGTTGCGGCGACTCGACACCACGCGCACCCATTCGCCCCAACCAAACCGCATGTCCACTTGCAGCAAGTGATCATCGCGCGTGCCAGCTACTGGCTGTGACTGGGCCGAATCACCGCGTTCCGGCGCGTGCTGGTCCGCATCGATGCGCCAGCGGAAGGGCTTGTCCACTGGCCAATCCTCC
>JBILXQ010000162.1:0-6167 GCA_044378375.1 Planctomycetota bacterium | reverse complement strand
TGAACCTCCTCAGAACCTCAACAAAAACGGTCAGCTCCGGATGGCTACTCACCTCTGCTGCGTAGCACTGCTCCGCCTCAGAAGGCCGACCGGTCAGTGCATAGTAATAGCCCAACTCAGCAGCGAGGCCAGGGGGCATAGGACCCTGCTTTTGCCAACTTGCAAGCACTTCCGTGTGCTTGCGATACACCTCATCCGTGGGAGCTAGCGCTATGGCATATTGCGAATCGTCATATCGCTGCCACTTCATATCCACACAGGAAACAGTAAAGGGAAGCGCGCACACAAGAAGAGCGGCTATCTTCATTGTACTACCACCTCAATTCCCTGACCTGTTGTCACGAGAACTTGACGATCCACAATGTTCAAGCCGGCACGATACACCCGAATTCGATGCCTACCGGACTCTAAGGTATAGCGAACGTCCTTTTTGGAATCTTGAATATCAACTTGCGGAGCGTCATCAACTTGTAGCTTCAAGCCGGTTAGGTTGCCTCGAAACATGAGGTATCCCTCGTCGGCTAGCTGAACCGCCCGCTCAGTCATCTCACAGGAGGAAACAACTACAAGCATTGGCAGGATTGCGAGTAGGATGTTTGTATAGCACTTGTACTTCATTGGATCTCCTCAACTACGAGCATTTGAAAGTCTTTCCCTTCAAGCGTACCTGATGACAGCTCGCATACCGAGCCTTGCGCGTCCACGCCGGCTCCGAAAAAACCAAGGACTTTGATTTTTGCAACCTCAGATCGAGGCAATTCAATCATGCCGCCGTACTGGGGATCCTTTATCAGTTTTCCTCGCTGCTTGACTGCAAGCGTCATCCCCACTTCAAGCCCTTGTTCGCTACCCCCTGCGATCATGATCTGTCCCGACTCAATCGACAAAATGCCGGTTTGCCAAGGTGAGTCATTCAGGTCCTGAAGGACATTGTTAATGAGTTTGGAAATCGCAGCTGAGATTGCCTTGTCATTTAATGTTGAGTCATAGGCAGCATCTTTACCAACACCCAAGACGCGACCGGCCTCAACGGCTGCTTCGCCAGAGCCTTCTTCGGAGTAGACCACTTTACCTGTTCGAGCATCAACCATACGCAGGTTTACGGCAGCATATGCAACTTGCTGCTTTGAACGACTGAAAACACCGGTGTCACTCGTGGTCTTGCGACCGAACTCGGAAACAGAGCCAATAATTGCGTAATCAGCCTTCAGCTGTGACATTGCGGTGCTTACATCTGTCACTCCTTCTGCATCAATCAGAATGACCTTACCTGACTCAACTAAGCGGGTTTTTAGTATATCTGCTGCCTGCTTTTCGATAGGCACACCGAATGTACCGCCAAAGGCACCCGCACCGTACTTCGTTTCGTTGCTAAAGCGCAGCACGGCAACTTTGCGCTTAAGCCCAGGTTTGGCGGCAATCGGTTGAGCTTGGTCGACAAGGGGTGGCGCAGCTTGAACCGTTGAGGGCTTGTGTACCGTCGCACAAGCGGCAAGAAGAGGGAGGGTGAGGGTTATGAGAGTTCTCATGGACAACATGGTTTTCGGGGACACGCGCTTATTACCGGCCAACTGGGTAGCCCCAGTTGGCCGACTGTCTTCAGGTTACTGGACAGTCCGTGTTTTGTCCCGGCTAGCATCCAACTTAGCAGAAAAAGGAGCGCCCTTGCCCTAGGGTGGTATTCCATCAATGACAGCTACGACGGTTGTCTCTGTTGACGGCTGAAGGATCGATCCAGTTGCGGTTCGCCGCTCATTCGAAGTCCGGCAGCGTGCGGCGCAAGTACTCGTCGAAGAGCGGCACGGTGAACGCGGTCTCGCCGTGGTTGGGGCTCCAAATCATGCCTTTGTTGATCAGGCGTTGGCGCACCGGGCTTTGCTGCGTCACGGGTCGGCCAAGGCGAGTCGCGATGTCACCCGACCGATAGGGCCCGGGGCCGAGTTCGGCCATCGCCCGCAAGTAGGTGCGCTCGGACGGTGTCACGCGGTCGAGCCGTACTCGGAAGAAGCTCTCGTCGAGGGCCGCGATGGCGAGCTGCGTCGCATTCTCGACATCGGCAAGCGTGATCGGCGAGGCCTGCGCGACATCCCACACATGCTTGCCCCACTCTTGCAGGAAGTACGGGTAGCCGCGGGTCAGCTCGACGATGCGCTCGAGTGCAGCCGGCTCGATCGCGACACCTTGTTGGCGCAGCGGTTCTGCAATCGCGTAGCGCGCCGCGTCCGGCGGCAAAGCCCCGATCGTCGGGAAATCGAAGAGCCGTTCGGCGTAGGACTTGGCTCGACCGGCGCGACCGCGCAGCTGCGGCAAGCCAGCGCCGACAAGAACCACCGGCAGGTTGCGCTGCGCAGCGCGGTGCAGGGCGGTGATCAACGCGGCGAGTTGGTCCTCGGGGACATACTGGAGCTCGTCGATGAGCAGGACGAGTGAAGTACCCGCGGCCTTGGCGGCCTCGCCAGCTAGGGCAACGAGCTGTGCAAGGTCCGGCTCTAAATCGCCGCTGTCGGCAAGGCCGGGTTCCGGCTCGATGTCGAGGCGCAACTCGATGTCCTGGTAGCGCAGACGCAGGTTTTTGACGAAGCCAGCGAGACCGCGCAGGGCGCGTTGGGCCAGGTCTCTCGAGCGTTCGGTGAGCGACAGGCGCAGGAGGGCTTGACGGAGTTCGGGCGCCAAGCACGCAGGGAGCGAGCGTTGTTCGGGGGCTTCGATCAGGAGGATTTGCGCCTGCTGGCGGCGCGCATGGTCGGCGATGCGGCCAAGAAGTACGGTTTTACCGACGCCGCGCAAGCCGACCATGAGGACGCTTTTCGCCGGCCTTCCTAGGCGAATGCGGTCGAGCGCCAGCTCTGCGGCGGCGACGAGGTCATCGCGGCCAGCCAAGGCAGGCGGAGTGGTACCCGCACCAGGGGCGAAGGGATTGTGAATGGCGTCCATGTTGTGTACTGCGGGGCTTACGCTAGATCGAAGGAGATTCAATCTAACTTATCAATTTATATCTCTCAAGTATATACTTTGGTAAGGTTTATATACAGCCCGCGCCCGAGGACACGAAGCTTCACCGTATGAAACAGCAGCCCTCACCCCACCCCTCTTTCGCTTCTCTGCTGGTCGCCGTGTGCTTGATGCTGTGGCTAGCTGACATTGCGCAGGCGCAAGCGAGCGACAAGGTGCTGCGCGTGTTCATCTTCGCGGGGCAGTCGAACATGGTCGGGTCGGACTCGCGCGCGGAGCACATCGCGCTGTACCCGCCGTTCGAGGGGCTTGAGCAGCCGCAGAAGGCTGTCAAGTTTACTTACTGCATCGGGCGTGAGGACAAAGCGCGGTCGGATGGGTGGACCGAGCTGCGGCCGGTGAACAACACGGTCGGGCCCGAGCTGAGCTTCGCGCGGCGCGTGAGCGAGCACAGCGATGCGCCGATCGCGATCATCAAGTGCGCGGCGGGCGGAACGACGCTTGGCGGCGACTGGAATCCTGACGAACCGACCGGCTTCAAGCTGTACCCGTTGGCGTTAGAGCTAGTGCGCGCGTCGCTGGCGGACTTGGATCGGCGCAAGATCGCGTATCGTCTCGAAGGCTTCATGTGGCACCAAGGCGAGAACGACATGTTCGATGACGCCTTCCGCGCGAGCTATGCGCAGAACCTCGCGAACTTTATCGCGTCCTGGAGGCGCGACCTGCAGGCGCCGCAGTTGCGCTTCTACATCGGCGAGCTGTGCACAAAGACCGTGTGGGGCATGGACAACCGCGCGCCGATGCACGCGATTGGCCTCGCGCAGCGCGAGGTGACCGAGGCCGATCCGTACGCGGACTTTGTGCCTACATCCCATGTGGGTGTCGAGATCGGCGGCGATGCGGGGCTGCACTACCACTACGGAACGCTCGGGCAGTTGGAGCATGGTGTCAGCTATGCCGACGCGTACTTGCGCACCCTTCGCAAAGAGCCGAAGGTCGCGCGGCCGTTGAAGACTTGGCCGTATGCCAAAGGCGCAACGATCAAGCTGTACGTGCTGGCCGGCCACCGCAACATGGAAGGCGAGCGCGCGTTTGTGCAGGACTTGACTGCCTTGAAGGGCGGCAAGCTACTCGCCAAGGATGATGCGCGCATTGCCTACAAGTACAGCGTAGGTGGCGGCTACAAGGTGTCGGAGGGATGGGAGCCATTAGGGCCGTCAGGTCCTTTTGACACGTTCGGACCGGAGCTGAGCTTCGGTGCGGCAATGCTGCGCGAAACAAAAGACGCACTCGCCATCGCCAAGTTCACGCATAGCGGCTCGCAGATTGTCGACTGGACGCCAGAGGGAAGTGAGGCTGCGTCGCGCAATCTCTATCCGGACTTTGTCGCGTTCGTGCGCGCTTCGATGCAAGAGCTCACGGATCGCGGGCACACGGTTGAGCTCGCAGGCATCATCTATCACCTCGGTGAGAACGACATGTCGTATGGCCCATTCCGCCGCAAGAGCATCGCGCAGTTGGCGTCGCTGGTCGCGCAGAGTCGCAAGGATCTTGGTCTTCCGTCATTGCCGTGGTTCGTGAGCCAGCAGCCGCCGACTGATGACAAGGACCTCAACGCCATCGATGTGACGGCAGAGCTCGAACGCCTCGCCGCCGCCGATCCGCACTTGGTGCACATCAAAGCCTTCGACCTCCCAGGGCGCGAATTGCAGCTCGTGATCACGACGTCAGGCATCGTCGCCCTAGGCGAGCAACTCGCCGCCACCTGCCTGCGCAAACGCTAACGCAGTTCGATGACATCGACCGTGTCGCCGACTCGTTGCAGCACGAAGGTCGTCGGCTCATCGGCGTTTTTGCGGACCGTGAGCGCCTGCGGCACGCGCACATGACGCAAGTGCGAGGTCGTCGACCAGCTGTAGCCGTAGTGCTCGTAACTCTGGCTGTCGAGATCACCAACCAGCAGCGAACCGCCGCTTTGCGGATGGTTCAGGCTCTCTTGCAGCACGATCTCGTAGCGTCCGCGCACACCATCAGGCCGCCCATCCGGGATGAAACTGAACTCCAGCCGCTCTTGCTTGGACGCACGCAGCCTCTCCGCCGCATCACCCAGCGCACCAGCTACGCGCTTGGCGCAACGCCAGCAAGTAAGCAGCGCCTGTATCGAGTTGCTAGAGCGTTGGGAGGGCGGTCACTGTGCTGGTGACGACGCGCGAGCGACGCGACGAAGCAAGTACACGGCGCGCTCAAACAAGCTCGTGGCATAGAGCACTTGCGCTTGCGCGCGCGGTGCGCCGGCATCGGCAGTGGCGGCCTGACGACGGACCGATTCCATCTGCTCGCTGCGATCGGCGGTCATTTGCTGCAGGAGCTCGCGGTCCAGCGGATCGCCCTCACGGCCGACATCGATCGCTGTGCGCAGCATCGTGTCGAGGCTCTCCACCAGCAGACCGCCAAGCACTCGTTGTGGCGAGTCCTTGGGAATCGCGGTGACAGCATCCGCAAGCGCTACGAGATTGGTCGCGAGTTCGCCAAGTGCTTGTTGGCGATCGCTTGCGGCAAGGTACTGGCGTGTCATCTCGGGACTGTTGGCTTGCTCGAGGACTTCGGCAAGGAAGCCGTCGATCTCTGCGTCCAGCGTAGTGAGGCTTTCGGCCAGAGCCTTAGCATCTAGGCCGCTGCCAGCAGCCGCATCGAGGCGTGCTCTGTCTAAGAGTGCCGGTGTCGCTTCGAGGAAGCGCTGCGACTCTTTGGCGACGAGATCTAACGCAACTTCCGGCTCCTCTGCTGCGCCGGATGTCAAGTAACGGAGACGGGCTAGGCCTTGCTCCTCACTCTCCGGCGCAAGTCGCGCGAGCAGGCTTTCGGCGCGACTTCCAAGCAGCACTGCGCCTAGTGGACACAGCAACATCTGCGCAAGAAAGCCCGTCGCGAGCGTCGACTCGAGGCCCAACTGCAAACGGTCCAATAGTTCGATGAGGTTCGGCAAGCCTGTTGCATCAGCGATCAGCATCCACGCGCCGAGCACTAAGCCCGCGAAGGCGTTGACGAGCGCTTGGAAGTACGAGATCCGCAACGCTTCGCCGCGCATGCCTCTGCCCAAGAGCAGTACGGATGCGCCGATGCCGATCGCTGTGCCGTGCAGGACCACGAGCGCATTTACCGGATCGATGATGCCGCGACTAGCGAGTGCGATGAGGATCACCGCGATGCCACTC
>JBILXQ010000275.1:0-4375 GCA_044378375.1 Planctomycetota bacterium | reverse complement strand
GGCTGGCTCCTTCCGGTGCATCGGTGCGCGCGTAGTTCCAGCCGCCACTCTTGGCGTGTTCCATCGCATCGAGCGCCGCGATCAGCGCGGGAATGGTGGTCTCGACCAAGGCGAGCTTGTCGCCTTCCACGAGCTTGTGCTGGCGCAAGAGCAACAAGAACTCCAACGCGTAGGCGTGGCCCCAACCGCGCACATCGTAGCCCTTGTAGTCCTTGGGCTGCATCAGCGGGTGATCGAGTTTGGCCACGACGAAGTCCAAGGCGCGCAACAGTGCCGCGTGCGCTTCTTTGGACAGTTCCTTGGTGCCATTGTCGCGGTGCGCGCGGATCAAGGCCGAAGAGCAGATGGAGGTGCCTCCGATGCGATAGCCCAACGGGATCTGGGCTTGACGGCCATCACCCTCGTACGGCGCAACGCGGTACACACCTTCGTAGGGCCACTCGGCCTTGGGGTCACCCTCTGTCAAGGACTCTTGACGGGCGAGAATCAGCTCCACGCAACGCGCAGGAGCGGCTTCTAAGTCGGACTTGGCCGGAACTTTGGCTCCCGCCTTGGCCTGATCAGCCTTGTCCTTCAAGCCCTTCTGCTTGGTTGCTTCGGCTTCTTGCGCCGCTTGGCGCTTCGAAGGCTTGGCGGCCGGCTTGGCCTCGGGCTTGGCATCTTGGGCAGCGACGAGCAACACACACACGAGAGCGAGGAGCGGGGAGGCCATAGGCCATCACACTAACCCGCGCACGCCACGCGCTTCCAGAGGTCGCAGCGTCGGCTCAGCGCGTGCCGCCGGCGGAGTCGAGGTGCTCGCGCCAGCCGCGCAACAGCGTGTGGCGCGACTCAGGGTTGATGCCGAAGGTGAAGCCCGCTTTCTCGGCGGCCTCAAGCGTCGACTTCATGCCCTTGGCGGAGGCCTTTTGTGCAGCAACCCAGTCCTTCAGCTCCGTCAGCTCGGCTTGTTGCTTGGCGAGCTTGTCCTTGGTCTGGGCCAGCTCCTTCTCCACGACCATGAGCCGCTCCAACGGGCCATCCTTTGTCTTGTCCTGCGCGGACGGCAAACACACCAGAGCAAGCACCGCACACCCCACCGCTACGGCAACAGTCTTCATGTCCCGCAGGTCGGCCAAGCGCAGAGGGGATCTTGAGGCTGGTTGGGAATCCTTCGGAAACGGCGCACGCCC
Organism: Planctomycetota bacterium; assembly: GCA_044378375.1. GTDB lineage: Bacteria > Planctomycetota > UBA1135 > UBA1135 > SXXH01. Next base: position 3,203 of record JBILXQ010000275.1, on the reverse strand, counting down.
GCTACACTCCGGACCCTACTATCAGACCCTGCATGAGCTCTCCCGCACCCGTAGCCGCCGGCAAGCGGCCGCTACTCGCCGTCTTCTTGGTCGTCCTGATCGACCTGCTCGGCTTCGGGATCGTGATCCCGTTGTTGCCGGTCTATTCGAAGGCCTACGGCGCCTCCGAGACGGTGATGGGATTGCTGTTCGCGACGTTCAGCGCCATGCAGTTCGTCTTCGCGCCCATGTGGGGGCGCTTGTCGGACAAGATCGGGCGCCGCCCGGTCTTGGTGGGTGGCCTCTTCGGCACGGCGCTGTCGTATGTGCTGTTCGCACTCGCGGGCAGCCTGCCGATGCTGTTCGTCTCGCGTGCACTGGCGGGCTTCTTCGCGGCCAACATCTCGACGGCCATGGCCTACGTCGCCGATGTGACCACGCCTGAGAATCGCGCCAAGGGCATGGGCTTGATTGGCGCAGCGTTTGGCATCGGGTTCACGCTGGGGCCGTTGATGGGTGGCGAGTTGTCGGCCATCTCGCCTGCGGCGCCAGGTTGGGCGGCGGCGGGCTTCTCTTTGCTGGCTGCGCTGTATGCCTGGTCGCAACTGGTCGAGCCGCCGCGTGCGCAGCGCGGCTCGCGAGTCTTCTCGTTGGACCAAGTGCGCGCTTCGATTGCCGATAGCCGCATCGGCATGCTGTACATCATGAGCTTCCTCTTCATCGTCTCGTTCGCGAGCTTTGAAGCGATGTTCACTGCTTACGGTTTGCAGCGCTTTCCCGAGGTGTTCGGCTTGCAGGTGGCGATTGAGACAGCCACCTATGACCAGATCATCGCCGCAGCACCTACGACCGGTCGCTACCTTGCCTTCATTGGCATCGTGAGTGCCGTGATCCAAGGCGGGTTCATTCGGCGCTTGGTTCCGAAGTACGGTGAGACCAAGCTCGCGATTGTGGGGCCGCTCTTCTTGGCTGCGGGTTTCGTCGTCGTCGCGCTGGCGAGCGAGTGGTGGATGGTGATCGTGGGTTGCTTGCTGATGCCGATTGGCTTTGGTCTCAACAACCCGTCGCTGACTTCGTTGATCTCGCGCGCCACACCCGCGGATCAACAAGGCGCGTACTTGGGCTTGAGTCAATCCGTCGGCAGCCTGGCGCGCATGACAGGTCCGATGATCGCGGGCTTGTTGTTCTCTTGGTACGGCGCCGCTGCACCGTTCTGGTGGGGAGCTGCGTTGCTGGTGGTCTCGGGCACTCTGGCATGGCGTTACCATGCGAGGTACGGAATGACCTTTCCCAAGAAGGCAGCAGGGAAGGCTGCAGGACTGCACTAAGCCATGCGCGTGCGCCGCGTAGTAGAGGAGCTGCACTTGGTGCTCGCCTCGGGCTCCCGCGTGCAGCCGATGCACGCGCTACAAGCGTTGCGTCATCGGCGTGGTGTGGTCGCCTTGGATTCGGCGGGTGGTGCGCCGGCACAGCTGTCGCTCGTGGCGTTTGATCCGCTGCGCCTTGGTCCGCCGCCAGCGCGCTTGGAAGAGCTCGAAGCGTGGTGCGCACAAGTACAGTTCATCGAGGGCGATCCAGCCCCTGTAGCCTTTGGCGGCGGTTGGATCGGTGCTTGTTCGTACGACCTAGGTGTGGCGGGCGAACAGCAGTACCTCGCGTTGCCCCGCGACCCGTGGCGTCTGCCGCTGCTCGTGGGTGGTGTGTACTGCGACTACCTCGCTTTTGATCACACCTCCGGTCGCGTGTGGTTGGTGTTGGGTGCGGGCGAGTTGGATGGTCGCGCCAGCCTTGCCGAACGCCATGCCAGTATTTTTGACGACCTTACTGTCGAGGAAGGTCAGTTGTCACGCGACCTCGTGCCGTGCCGTTCGGTAGGACCGTTGGTGCGCAAGACACAGCCGGCTGAACATCGCGCACGCATCACGGCGGCTCGCGAGGCGATTGCACGTGGTGAGTACTACCAAGCGAATGTGGCGCATCGTTTTGAACGCTCGGTCAGCGGGGATCCGCTAGACCTGTACTTGCGCTTGCGCCGTGTGAATGCCGCCCCCTATGCAGGTTACCTCGCGTGGGAAGCGGCGCAGGTGGCGGGCGAAGCGCAGACCTTGCGCGGTGCCATCTTGTGTTCGAGCCCCGAGTTGTTGCTGGACTACAACGGCAGCGAAGCGCGCACGCGTCCTATCAAGGGCACAATCCCGCGCGGTGCCACAGCCGCAGAGGATGCGCGCCAGAAGACAGCGCTGCTGGCGAGTGAGAAGGATCGCGCCGAGCTGGCGATGATCGTGGATCTGGAGCGCAACGACCTCGGGCGTTTGGCGTTGACGGGCGGTGTCCGTGTCGAGGGCTTTCCGCGCCTCGAAAGCTATGCCGCGGTGCATCACTTGGTGACCGACGTGATTGCGCGCATGGGGCCCGGCGTGCGCGGCGAAGCGTTGTTAATGGCCTTGTTCCCCGGCGGTTCCATCACGGGCGCACCTAAAGTGGCGGCTATGCGCGCGATCGCCGAGCTTGAAGGCGAAGGTCGTGGCTGGTTCACCGGTGCGCTGGGATGGATCAGCCACGATGGTCAAGCACAGTGGAACATCTTGATCCGCACGCTGGTGTGGCGGCCAAGTCCGACTGCACAGGATCCCAACGCAGGTGAGGTGTGCTTTCACGTAGGTGGTGGGATCACATGGCATAGTGATCCGCACGCGGAGGATGAGGAGACCTTGCACAAGGCTCGCGCCTTGATGCGTGCATTGGACGAACGCTCATGAGATGGAGCTCTGCATGGTGACGCAGTGGATGTCCATTGATGGGGCCTTGGTCCAAGCCTCGCAAGCTCAATTGCCTGCGGGCCTAGTTACGGCCAGCCAAGGGCAGGCTTGGTTCGAGACCCTGCGCGTGATGGATCGGCGCGTTGCTCGTGGGCCGCGGCATGTGCAACGCGCGTTGCGCACGGCGCAGATGTTGGGTGTGCAAGTGCCGGAAGCCTGGCTCGCATGGGCACAAGAGTTGGCTGACACGCTGCCGCCGGGCTTGCAGGCCCTGCGTGTAACATTTTTGACAGCGCCGCAGCGCGCGCATGCGACCGTCGTGTGCGAGGCGCGCGCCGTGGATCCGTTGCTGGCTCCTGTCACGCTTTTGCCTGTCATGCGCTTAGATCACGACGATGAGTTGCAGGCGTACCACAAGCTGCATGCGCGCTGGGCTTGGACGCGCGCGCGCACACAAGCGCAGGC
>JBILXQ010000161.1:0-6178 GCA_044378375.1 Planctomycetota bacterium | reverse complement strand
CAAGGGATAGAGGAACTCATGGATGCCGATGGGCTCGTTGTCAGCGATGCGCTTTTGGAAGGTGTCACGCTCGATCATGCGCGCCACCGTCATCCGTCCACAGAGCTTGAGCACGTCCTCAAAGCTCATCTGATCGAACCACTCGGTGTTGCGCCGGATCTCCGTCTTCGACAGATCCAACAGCTTGGCCGCTTGGTCCACGTACGTCTTGAGGTTCTCCTCCACTGCAGCCCGCGACAGAGGCGGGCGCAGTTTGTTGCGGCCTGAGGGATCGCCCACCATCGCCGTGGCATCACCGACGATCAACACGATGTGGTGCCCCAGTTGCTGCATGGCGCGCAACTTGCGCAACGGCACGGCATGCCCGACATGCAAATCCGCGCTGGTGGGATCCATGCCGAACTTCACGCGCAAAGGCTTGCCGGTCTTGATCGACTCCGCGACGCGCTCTTCCAGCTCGCGGTTCTCGATCATGTCAACCACACCGCGACGAATGATGCGCAGGTGTTCCTGCAGATGCGCTTGGCTTTGGTTCGCTTCCATGACGCGGCTAGTCTCTAACCCCGTGGGCTGCGCGGCAAGCGCAACTCACCACGAGTGGGCTCAGAGGCCTTAGATTGCCGCAAAAGGCGCCGCACTGCATCTGTGGTCTGCGGTGGCTCCGCCGGGCCGCACAGCCAACGCACAGCCGGGAGCAAGCGTTCGAGCACGGGGTCTACATCCACATCGGAGGCGTCCGCTAACAGGCGCAGAGCTGCGGCGTGCTCCTCGGGAGGGATGCGCACGGCCATGCGCAGCGCCGACGCGCGTGTCAAATCGGGACTACGCGCCAGCTCCAGCAGCTCCTCGCCGGTGGCTGCGCCAAGCGTGGTCACCGATTGGGCCACCATGGCCGCCTTACCCGGATTGACGGGCACCGCTTGCGCAGACAGGATCCGTTCCGCTTGCAACCATCGGCCTGCGCGGATCTCCAAGCGCAACATCAAACGCGACGCCATGGCGCCAGGTGCAAGGACCCAGCGCGCCTTCCACAAGCCTACCCCTTGGGATGAGGCCCCACATGCAATGGGCACCGCACTCAGACTAATGGTCTCTGTCGGGCGCGTCTCCACGCACGCGGCGTCTACCGTCAGGGTCTCGATACTTAGGGCCAACGAGCCAGGCTCGAGCGTGCGCTCCACGCCATCGGTGCTGCGCGCCTCGAGCGAAACCTCCACCACAGCGGAGCCATCCGCTTGCGGAAGCAGGCGCGTACGCAACGCCAGTTCGGTGGCAGCGGTGGCCTCGCGCCCGGCAAGCAGATCATCCAAGCGCGTTGCGACTGCGGCGGTGGCCCCCGAGGGCTGCTGAGCCCACACGCGGTTCAACACAGAACGCGCCACCTCGTCTTCGCCATCGCGCAACGCACGTTCTACTGCTAGAAGCGCACGCTCTGCCCGCGGGTCGACCTGCTCGGGCGCCACAGCGACCGTGACTGACTCCGTCGGGCCAGCACAGGCACCGAGAGCTAGCAAGACACCCAAGCCAAGCAGCTGCGTCGGGGCCAAGTAGCGTGCACGCATGCGCGGCATCCTACCCCAAACAATCAGCGCCCGCCTCGGTAGTGCCGAGACGGGCGCTGCTGGAGTCACGAGACTCGTCGTATAGACGAACTAGCGCTCAGGACTCGTCTTGGGTCGAGCCCGCGATTTCGTCGGTGGTGCCGATGACCGAGGCGATCGACGGCGCAGACGCCGGGATCTTCTCGTTCTCTTCAAAGTCGGCGTGCACGAACGACAAGCCGATCTTGCGCTCTTCCGTGTCGACACGGATAACGCGCACTTCGACCTTCATGCCGATGCGCAGGACTTCTTCGACCGAGCTGATCTTCGAGTCGGACAGCTCGCTGATGTGCAGCAGGCCTTCCAAATCGTCTTCGAGCTTCACGAAGGCACCGAAGTTGGTGATCTTCGTCACGTAGCCCGACAGCAGGTCGCCGACGTGGTAGTTCAACGGGATCGAATCGGTCCACGGGTCGGGCGTCAGTTGCTTGCGGCCCAACGCGATGCGCTTCTTCTCCTTGTCGACGGAGAGAACCACGCACTGGAGCTTGTCGCCCTTCTTGACCATCTCGGACGGGTGCGTGACCTTCTTGGTCCAGCTCATGTCCGACACGTGCAACAAACCATCGATGCCTTCTTCGATCTCGACGAACGCGCCGTACGAGGTCAAGTTGCGCACCGTACCCTCGATCACCGTGCCGAGCGGGTAGTGCTGCTCGACCAGGTCCCACGGGTTGGTCTCGGCTTGCTTCATGCCGAGGCTGATTTCCTGCTTCTGATGGTTGTACTCGAGCACAACCACTTCGACCTTGTCGCCGGTCTTGACCAGCTCGCTCGGGTGGTTGATGCGCTTGGTCCAGCTCATTTCGCTGATGTGAACCAGACCTTCCACGCCGTCTTCGAGCTTCACAAACGCGCCGTACGACATGATGTTGACCACTTCGCCGATGTGCTTGCTGGCCACCGGGTAGCGCGTCTCGATGCCGTCCCACGGGCTGGCGGTCTTCTGCTTCAAGCCGAGAGCGATGCGCTCGCGGTCTTGATCGACGCGCAACACAACCACTTCGATCTCCTGGTCCATCTTGACCATTTCGCTCGGGTGGTTGATGCGGCCCCACGACATGTCGGTGATGTGCAACAAGCCATCGATGCCGCCCAGGTCGACGAACACGCCGAAGTCGGCGATGTTCTTGACCGAACCACGACGGACTTGGCCTTCCTTGATGTCGGTGAGCAACAGCTCCTTGGCCTTCTGACGCTCTTCTTCGAGCAGCTTGCGGCGCGACACGACGATGTTCATGCGCTCAGCATCAATCTTGATGATGCGCGCGCGCACCACATCGTTGATGAAGTCGCCCACATCCGCCGTGCGGCGCAAGTTGACTTGGCTGGCCGGCAGGAACACGTTGACGCCTTCGACGTCGACGAGCAAACCGCCCTTGATCTTGCGCTGAACGATGCCTTGAACTTCGTCGCCTTCCTTGTACTTGGTGCTGACGCGTTCCCAAGCACGAGTGCGATCGGCGCGACGCTTCGACAGGTTGGCTTGGTCGCTGTCGTCGAGACCTTCGTAGTAGACCTCGTAGGTCTCTCCGGCCTTCGGCATCACTTCGCCGAACTCGGAGATCGCGATCTGACCTTCAGCCTTGCCACCGACATCCATCACCACCATGCCGGAGCGCTCGTCGACCGAGTCGACCTTGGCGATCACGATCGAGCCGGGAATGATGTCCTTGATGGACAGGTTGAGCAGGTCGTCGAGGACCTCGTTCGTCATGCCGCCAAACGCGGCGTTGAGGCGGGAATTCAGTTCATCCTGAGAAAGGTCGAACTGCTTGATCTTGTTCCAGACGGGAGCCATTCGGAATGTGGAGTCGTAGAAGTCAGGGTTCTTGATAGGCGTCACTCCCGGACACCGGGTGCGCAGCCTGCGAAGGCCTGCACGGCACAGTCCGTCCCCGGCGGAGACGAAGCCTGCGGCGCACAAGCAAGGGGGAATAAGCTACTCGATGGCGAGCCAGCCGTCTATGCACCGCGACGGTTCCTGGCGTGGAACCAAGCCCGAGCGGGCTCAGCCTTGGCCTGAGAGCGCACGCAAAGCTGCGCTCAGCTTCTCAACGGCCTGCGGGTCATTCGACGGAATGGGCGCGCCGAAGCGCACCACGAGTTTGCGCGGCAACGGCAGCGTCATCCCGCGGCCCCAGGCCCGGTGCCCGCCCTGGATCCCGACCGGCACGATCGGCGCGGCTCCTAGCTTGGCAGCCATGAGGACGCCGCCTTTGATCTCCTGCAGGGATCCGTCGCGAGACCGCGTTCCCTCCGGAAAAATCGCCACGCAATCTTCGGCCTCTAGGTGGGCCACCATCTCACGTACGGCGCCGCGATCACCGGCACCGCGCTTGATCAAGATCGCGCGGCACTGCTCCATGGTCCAGCGCAACCAGCCCCACTGAGCCAACGTATCGCGCGCCACAAAGGCCACATGCCGAGGCACAAAGCCGCCAAGCAGCAAGATGTCCAACCACGTGGTGTGATTGGCGGCCAACAGCACACGGCCATCACGCGGCAGGTGCTCTAAGCCTTCGATGCGTGCGCGGTGATACAGACGGCAGTACCAGCGTGCGCCGAAACTGCACACGCGATACGTCCGCGTGATGTCAGTTGCCACCTGCTCAACGGCCATGCTGCACGGGATCCGCCTTGGCAGCGCGGGCCAAGGCCACCAAGGTATCTACAACCTGACGCGGAGTGAGACCATCTGTGATCAACTCCTTGGCATCGTCAGCCTTGAGCAACGGAGCATCGTCGCGCGTGGCATCCAAGTGATCGCGACGCTCGATCTCCGCGCGAATGCGTTCGACTGCATCGGGCGCACCGATCTCGGCTGCACGGCGCCGGGCGCGCTCGCCGACGGTGGCGATCAAGAACACCTTCAAGTCCGCGTGCGGGAAGACCACTGTTCCCATGTCACGGCCTTCAGCCACGATGCCGTGCGGATGCGCAAAGCGCCGTTGTTGCGGCACCAATGCGGCACGCACGGCGCTGTGTGCTGCGACATAGGAGACATTGTGCGTCACGGCGGAGGAGCGAATGTGCGGTTCACCCGGGACACCGTCGATGACGATACGCCCGTCCGCATCGAACTCGAGCCGCAAGCTACGCGCCAACTCGCCCATCTTGTCGGCAGCATGCACATCCACATCACGCTGCAGCGCTGCCCACGTGACGGCGCGGTACATGGCACCAGTATCTAGAAACAAGAGCCCCAACTCACGCGCCACAGCGCGCGCAACAGTGCTCTTGCCTGCACCTGCAGGGCCATCAATGGCAATGATCATCGCCCTCACTATGCCACTGCTACGCCGTGTTCGTCCAGCCAGAGCACCGCGCGTGCGCCGCCCCATGCATCCAGCACGATCCAGCGCACCGTCTCCGCCGGCTGTCCCGCGAGCGCGACCGTGGTCAGCAACTCATCGCGAAAAGTGTGCGCGTGTCCGCACACGACCACTTGCGCAGCATGCACTTGCGCGCGTGAGGCGATGGCAGCGGGCTGGATCGACTTGTCCTCCGGCAGCTTGGAAGCAATGGCCTGCACCGACGCGCGACGCAAACGTCGCGCCACCGGCAATGCAATCCACAACGGCAGCACGCGCGCCAAGCCACGCACAGGACGCGAGCGCACCACGCGCCGCAGTCGTTGGTACCCATGATCGCGCGTGCATTCGAGATCACCATGCACCAAGAGCACGCGATTGGCACCGCACTGCACCACCAACTGCTCTGGATGCACGCGCAAGTTGTGTTGGGCGCCAAAGGCCTCATCGAGGAGAAAGTCCCGATTGCCGTGCACCAAGTGCACGCGCGTGCCACGCGCGCCAAGGCGCGTGAACGCAGACAAGAGCTGCTGCGCGGCAGGTAGTTGCGCGTGTGCAGGCCCCACCCATGCATCGACTAGGTCCCCCAGCACCACGAGATGACGCACGGGGCGCAACGCGTCACACCACGCCACGAACTCGTCAGCTCCACGAGCTTGGGATAGGTCCAAGTGCAAGTCCGCGATGACCAGCAGACCGCCTGTCGCGTCCAAAGTACTGGACACGGCCTACGACTCCTCGTCCTCGCCAGCCTCATCGCGAATGTGGTGTTCGCGCAGCTTTTCCCACAGCACTTTGCGCGAGATGCCTAGCAACTGCGCGGCCTGTGCCTTGCGACCACCGGTTTCCTGCAAGGCGCGCTTGAGATGCTCGGCTTCGTGCGCATGCAGGAAGTCGCGCAAAGGCAGCAGCCCGCCCTGAGCGCTGTGCGTGCTTGGTGTGTGTGTTGCAGACGACCCGTCTGTCGCCGCAGCAATCGCAGCAGGGACGCCATCCAGCAAGTCTTCCACACGCAACTCGTTGCTCGTGCCAGCCAAGGCCATGGCACGCACAATCGCATTCTCTAGCTCGCGCACATTGCCCGGCCAGGCGTGCCGCTCCAGATGCTCCATGGTGGGGCGCGCAATGTGCCATGCTCGGCCTTGTCCATGCCGGGTCAAGAAGTGCGCGACCAAGATAGGCACATCACCGGCTCTCTCACGCAGCGGCGGCAGCACCAACGGCACCACATGCAAGCGCCAGTAGAGGTCCTCGCGAAAGCGC